>JASHTT010000441.1 GCA_030040415.1 Streptosporangiaceae bacterium
GACGTAATCCCAGCCAGGGTTGACCGGCACGTAGGTGTAGCCGTGCTGCTCCAGTGACTTCACGCTGCCGCCGCCGCCGGTGCCCTCAACCAGGCGGACGATCGGCAGCCGCAGCTCGTTTGCTAGCTGCTCGGCGTAGATCTGCTTGCCGATGATGCCGGCGTCGGCCGCGCCACCGCGGATCGTGAAGTCGTCGCCACCGACGACCACCTTGCGGCCGTCGATACGGCCCGTCCCGGTGACGAAATTTGCCGCCGTGAAGGCGGCGAGCCGGCCGGCGTCGTCGTAGCTGGCAGTACCCGCGAGCGCCCCGACCTCTGCGAACGAGTCGTCGTCGAGCAGCGCCGCTATCCGCTCCCGGACGGTCAGCCGCCCGTTGTCGTGCTGCCGGGCGATCTTCGCCGGGCCGCCCATCTCCTCGGCGAGCCGTTGCCTGCGGGCCAGCTCGTCGAGTTCCGGTTGCCATGTCATGGCGACAGAAGCTAGCTCACGCCGCTGGCTTCGGGCCAGTGGGTGATGTGCCTGCAGAAGGACCGGTAACGGAGGCACCGCGCTTTTTATGGGAACGTGCCTGCCACGGCCACCGCCGTCGTCACGGTATCGAGCGGGGAGAAGCAGCCGTCCTTGTGGGCGTTGGAGTTGGTGCCGTCAGGGCAGACAGTGTTGTACCAGGTGACTCCCGCCCAATTGGTCGAGCTGTCGTAGCTGGCCCCGTCGAGATTCGAATCCGCAAGGTTCGCGCCGTCGAGGTTAGCTTCGTCCAGGTCCGCGCCGGTCAGCGTGGCGTAGGCAAGGTCGGAGTACGTCAGGTCCGCGCCTGACAGGTCGGCGTCGGGCAGCGCCGCGTGCTCCAGGTCGGCGTAGGGGCCCTCCAGGTAGCCAGCCACCAGCATCCAGTCCGTGGGCAGCGCCGCTGGCACCCCGGAGATACCGCCAGAGACTACGTAGTACATGTCCCTGGCGGCTGTCGTAGTCACGGTGGCGCCGGACAAGTCCGCACCCGTCAGCGTGGCGTCCTCGAGGTCGACGTCGGTCATGTTGGCATCCGACAGGTTAGCGTCGGCCAGGTTAGCGTCGCCGAGTTGCGCGTCGGTAAGGTCCTGCCCGGCCAGGTCGGCACCGTCGAGTTCAGCCTCCGGACCCACCAGGTAGCCGCCGGCGAGCAGCCAGTCGGTCGGCAGCGAAGCGGGCTTGCCGCTCAGGCCGCCGGAGACTACCCGCTGTAGGTACGCGGTGAGGTCAGTTCCGCCGATGTCGGCGCCGGTCAGCGTCGAGTCGTTCAGGTAGGCGCCGTCCATGTTCGCGCCTGACAGGTTCGCGCCGGTGAGGTTCGAGTTCGCGATGAAGGCGCCGGCGAGGTCGAGACCCGCCAGGTCGATGCCGGTCAGGTTGACGTTCGCGAGCACGGCCCCCGGGCCGGCCAGGTAGCCGCTCACCAGGACCCAGTTCGCGGGCAGGGACGCTGGTCTGCCCGTGATTCCGCCGGACGAGACGGCGTCGAGGTTCGCGCCAGCCAGCCTGGTCGCCTTGAGGTTCACCCGTACCATAGTGGCCTGCGCCAGGTCGGCACCGGTCAGGTTCAGCCCGGCCAGGTCGGCCCCGGTCAGGTCGGAGAACGGGCCGATCAGGTAGCCGTGGCTCAGTGAGTAGTTGGCGGGCAGCGACTCGGGCGTGCCGGTAATGCCACCGGAGATCTCGTTCTCCATGGTCACGCCGTCAAGCTGCGCGCCGCTCAGGTCGGCGCCGGTCAAGATGGCGGCGCTCAGGAGCGCTTTGCTCAGGTCGGCTTTGGTGAAGTTGGCATCGGTGCCGGTCACCTCGTCCAGGTTGGCCGCTGTCAGCGTCGCGCCGGTGAGATTCGCCTTCGCGATGTCCGCGAGGTCGAGGTCCGCGCTGTGCAGGTTCGCCTTCTGCAGCTTCGCGTCGTCGAGGAAGGCGTTGTACATGAGCGCGCCGCTCAGGTTCGCGCCGCTGAGGTTGGCGTGTTGCAGCGCGGCCACTTCGAGCAGCGCGCCGGTCAGGTTGGCATGGGAAAGGTTCGCGCCCGTCAGCGTGGCGTCGTTCAGCAGGGCGTCGGCGAGATCGCAGCCAGCCCAGTCGACGCCTGCCTTCGGCGCGGGAGTCACCACGTGCGTGGTGGGATTCACCTTCGGGCAGGTGACTCTGGCTGCGGCGGACGCGGACGCGGGGACAGCCAGCACGACCAACCCAGCTGCGAGGCAGAGCGCGGCTAGTAACTTGACGATGCGGGTTGGCGCCATGCTGACCCCCGTCGGATCCGCCACGTACCTAACCGGCACATAGCACGAAGTGTCTGGGCGAATGGTAGCTGTACGGTAGCGCTGAATCCAGTCCGCGTAGTGGGGCTAGGACGGCAGCCCGTCGACCACAGCGGCACCCGAGCTTCTCCACGGCTATGCGTTCACTGCGGGCGGGCTTGAGACTTCGATGGCCGGTGCGCAGCGGCGCTGGGTTAGCTATTCGGCCCGGCCGCCGCCGGCGCCGCTGGTCCTAGGCTGGGGCGCATGACGCTTGCATCCGGCATCCCCGTGGACGAGCTCGATCCCGGCATCCGCCCGCAAGACGATCTGTTCCGGCACGTCAACGGCGAGTGGATTGCGCGCACCGAGATCCCCGCCGACCTGGCGGAATACGGCTCGTTCCGGATTCTGGCCGAAGAGGCTGAGAAAGCGGTGCGCGAGATCCTGGAGGAGGCGGCGTCGGGACCGGAAGGCAGCGAGGAGCGGAAGCTCGGCGACCTGTACGTCAGTTTCATGGACGCCGAGCGAGCCGAGCTGCTCGGCTTGCAGCCCATCAGCGAGATGCTCGCGGCGGCTCGAGCTGTCAGTTCCGTCCCGGAGTTGCTGGACACGCTAGGGCGGCTGCAGCGGCTGGGAATCCGGGGTTTGTACCGGCTCATTGTGGACGTCGACCCTGGCAACCCGGACCGTTACCTGGTGTTCTGCGAGCAGGCAGGGATCTCGCTGCCGGATGAGAGCTACTACCGGGAGGAGCGGTTCGCTAGCATCCGCGAGGCGTTCCCCGGTCATGTGCAGCGCACGTTCGAGCTGGCGGGGCTGCCGGATGCCGTCCTGGCAGCAAAGCGGGTGTTCGCGCTGGAGACGGCGGTGGCTGCGCACCATTGGGACAACGTCGCGAGCCGCGACCGAGAGAAGACTTACAACCTGTTCACCTGGGCCGGCCTGTTGGCTGAGGGGCCGGATCTGCGCGGCTGGCTGGCCACGCTGGACCCGCCCGCTGGCGCCTTCGATGAGGTGGTGCTCCGCCAGCCAAGCTTCAGCACCGGGCTGGTCTCCTTGCTTACCGACGAACACGTTCCGGCTTGGCGTGACTGGCTGTCCTGGCAGGTAATCCACGGCGCCGCCAGCTACTTGTCCGAGGAGTTCGTGAAGGAAGATTTCGACTTCTACGGCCGCACCCTGAGCGGTACCCCCGAACTGGCTGAGCGCTGGAAGCGCGGTGTCTCACTGGTACAAGAGGCGATGGGGGAAGCTGTCGGCCGAGCCTATGTCGGCCGGCATTTCGCACCTGCGGCCCGGGAGCGGATGAACGTCCTGGTGGCCAATCTCATCGAGGCATACCGACAGAGCATCGAGAAGCTCGACTGGATGGGGCCAGACACCCGCCGACGGGCCCTGGACAAGCTCGGTAAGTTCAGGCCGAAGATCGGCTACCCGGTCCGCTGGCGGGACTACTCCAGCCTGCACATCGACCCGACGAATCTCATCGATAACGTGCGGGCGGCTCGTGCTTTCGAGCTCAACCGTCAGCTGAACAAGATCGGTCAGCCGATCGACCGCGACGAGTGGCGCATGACACCCCAGACCGTCAACGCCTACTACAGCTTCGGCCTGAACGAGATTGTCTTCCCCGCAGGGATCTTGCAGGATCCATTCTTCGATCCGGACCGCGACGACGCCGCAAACTACGGAGCGATCGGCGCGATCATCGGCCACGAGATCGGCCACGGCTTCGACGACCAGGGTTCCAAGTACGACGGCGATGGCAGGCTCACCGACTGGTGGAGCGCCGCAGACCGCGAAGCGTTCGAGGCCCGGACCCGGTCACTGATCGAGCAGTACAACGCCCTGGCCCCGAAGCAGGCTCCGGGCCAGCATGTCAACGGAGCGCTGACGATCGGGGAGAACATCGGGGACCTCGGCGGCCTCGGCATCGCGTGGCAGGCCTACCTGCTGTCGTTGCGCGGCGAAGAGGCACCGGTAATCGACGGGTTGACGGGCGCCCAGCGCTTCTTCCTGTCGTGGGCTCGCGCCTGGCAGCAAAAGATTCGCGACGAGGAAGTCATCCGTCGGCTCGCCACCGACCAGCACTCCCCCGACGAGTTCCGTTGTAACCAGATCGTGCGCAATCTCGACGAGTTCTACAGTGCATTTGCTGTCGGCGCCACCGACGAGCTGTGGCTCGAGCCCGGGGCCCGGGTGCGCATCTGGTAGCGAGCGCCACCGTGCAAGATGGCGCTGTGATCACCGTCGAAAGTGCACGTCCATAGAGCGCGCTGAGTCCTCGGCGTCGTGTTCGTCTGACAGGTGAGAGGCTGCCGCAGAAGGCCGCCGAGGCAAGAGGAGTCCTGAGATGACGCGATACCTGATGACGTTCCCCGGTGACGCGATGGACCACATTCCCGACGAGGAGGGGCCGGAGGTGGCCAGGGCTGCACACGCGGTCATCGACGAAGCCAAAGCCGCCGGCGTTTACTTGTTCACCGGCGGGCTGGACGAGGATGTGGAGCCCGTCATGGTGGCCGGTGACGGCACGGTCACCGCCGGGACCTACCCGCAGACCAAGGAACTGTGGGGCGGCGTCACCGTCCTCGATGTGCCCACCCGGGAGGCTGCCCTCGAGTGGGCCGCGAAGATCGCGACTGCCTGCCGCTGTGCACAAGAGGTACGGGAGTTCATGTTCGACCCGCTCCTTTGACCGAGCGCCCCCATGGCTGACAAGGCCCTGCCTCGGCCGCCCGCGGATGGGATGGGATAGGCAGCGTCTAGACGGTGACGTAGACGTCCCCTTCGCGGACGGTCGTCGACAACGTGTCCAGACCACGTGGCCTGCGGCCCAGCGCGATCACCGACCGCGACCAGGTCGGGACCCTCCGTCCGGCGAAACCCGTGACCCAGTCGAGGTTCTCCCCGGTGCAGACGTTGAACCGCGAGTTGTGCCAGGGGCACTGCACCACGCCATCCTCGTACTTCAGCCCACCGGGACCGCGGGTCAGCGAGAAACCCAGATGCGGACATTGGTTGCGGGCAACGCAAACTTCGTCACCGTCGCGCGCGACGATCAGCCGGTGCCCGTCGGCCTCGACCCCGGTTAGCCTGCCATCGGGAAAGTCGGCGAGCGGTCCGACCCGGACCTCAGTACCCATCTTCGCCTCCGTCATCTCACCGTGACCCGCGTGCACGGTCGCGGATCCTCGGCGGACTTCTTCACCGGCGATTATGAGCGTGGGCGCCCCGGTGAAAACCTGATCAGCTCACGATGCCAGTGCCCACGCTTTGCCGTTCCAGTGGTAGATGGCGCTGACGGGGTCCCCTGTCCCGGCCTTCTGGATGCCCGTGTAGCCAACGGCCCAGATGCTACCGGCGGACGTGCCAGCTAGGCCGGTTAGCGTCAGGGCGCACACGCCGCACGTTCCGTCCCCGCCGACTTTCACCAGGCTCCACTTCTTCCCGTTCCAGTGGACGGCCTGCGCGGGGTAGCCCGTGCCGACAGCCCAGACATTCGTTGCGGAAAAGACGACAGCCGCGTTCGGTGCCACCGGATCGGATGGCTGAGACGGCGTGGCAGCGGAGACCCACTTCTTTCCAGTCCAGCGGATGACGTAGGGAGACTCCTGATCGAAGTTGCCGGCCGCCCACACGCCAGCGGCCGTGCTGCCCGCCACGGCGGTAACCCCTATGGTGAGATTCAGGTCATCCCCGTCGTCCCCTCCCGAAGGGAAGGGAGCGGGGACGCGCGACCACGCCTTCCCGTTCCAGTGCAGGACGAGCGGCAGATCGCCACCATCGTTGCCTACCGCCCAGGCGCTATCCAGGGACACCAGCGTCAAGCCCAGGAGATCGTAGCCATCGGTGCCTAGGGCCGGAACGGTTACCCGCTTCCAGGCTGTCCCGTTCCAGTGCAGGATGAGCGGAACGGGCACCGGTCCCCAGTAGCCCACGGCCCACACGCTGTCGACCGACGCGATCTTCACGGCATTTATGTAGACCGGGTAGGCCAACCCGCCGGACTCAATCACCGGAAGCGGCGTCTGCGACCAGGCTTTCCCGTTCCAGTGAAACATTTGCGACGAGGAGGCGTCCTCCTCCTGCGGCAGGCCGCCGGCCGCCCATGCATCACTAGCCGAGAAGACCGCGACGCTAGTCAGGTCCCCGTACCCCTCGCTGCCCACCGGGACGGGCACTCGCGTCCAGGCTTTCCCGTTCCAGTGCTCGGCCAAGTTGGAGGGAATGCCTGTCGTGGCGTCATAGACGCCGCCGACGGCCCACGCGTCGGTTGCGGAAGCCGCCGCCGTGGCGAAGAAGGCCCCGCCGGCGATGGCCGTCGGGTTCGCAGCAGCCGTCGCGCCCGCGGGCGAAGCACTCCCCGCGATCGCGAGGCCCACAGGCATCAGAGTGGTGACCGCCGCTATCAGGATCTTCCTGCTGATCATGTGCCCCCCTGGTACAAGATTGGTGAAGTCGAGCCTAAGCGTCTCGCACCGCCCGGCGGGCTTCTTCAC
>JASHTT010000442.1 GCA_030040415.1 Streptosporangiaceae bacterium
AGCAGGTCGGTGAGCAGCCGGTCGTGCACGTCGGCGCGCCAGGGCAGGCCCGCCGCCGTCATCTCCGCGGCTACCAGGCCGCCTGCCGACTCTGCGGTCGCCAGCAGCCGGAACTTGTCAAGCTGCTCGTCAGCGGCCAGCCGCGCCAGCTGGCTCGCGTGCACAGCCAGCAAGTCAGCCAGCCCTGCCCGGACCGACTCCGTCTTCTCTTCGGCAGGACCGAACGGGAGTTGCTGCTGCAGGCTCGCGGGGACCGCGGACGGTGCGGCCGCGAGCCGGCCGGCGGCGGCACTCACCTCGGCCGCGGTGGCCTGCGTGCCGTCCCGACCCGACAGCAGCGCCTGGATGAGCGCGACATCGTGGCAGCGCGCGACCCTGACCCCCGCCTTCAGCAGGCCGGGATAGAGCGCGGCCGCAGACGGCCAGACCCACCGAACGCCAGCCACCCGCTCCCGCTCAGCGACCGCTGCGGCCAGGTTGGGCACCGTGCGCGGCGAGCTAGCCGCGCCGCCGTCGGGAGCCAGCTCGCACAGCAGGCCTGACCCGCCTGGCCCTGGCACGACCGCTACCCGCACACCCCAGATTCTGCGGCACGAATCTGACAGACTCAGTCTTCGCCGTCCGCCTCCGCCTGGTCGGTACCGGACTCGGCCGCCTGGCCGGACGGCTCCCCGGGCGCGGCTGGCCGACGCGTCCTCACCCGCTTTGGCACCTGCAGCGGAGCGGAAAGGCTCGGCTTGCGCCGCTGGGGCTTGTCGGCCTGCCCGGTTCCCTCCTTAGCCGGTGCGCCCGCTTTGCCAGCCGTCGCCGACTTGGCAGCCGCTCGCGTCCTCGCCGAGGTTCCCGTCGTGCCCGCGTCGCCGCGCGGTCTGGATGCGGCCCGGGCGGCGCGGGCCCGACTCGCAGCATGCAAGCCGTCGGCCCGCCTGGCCGGTTCACCCTCAGCCAATCCGTTCGACGTCAGCTCTTCGGGACCTATCCCATCCAGGGCTTGCTCCGCCGAAGGCAGCCCAACCGAAAGCAGCCCATCCGGGGCCAGTTCGTCTGGAGACAGTTCGTCTGGAGACAGTTCGTCTGGAGACGGGCCAGGTGTCATGTCTTGCATCTCGGTGAAGGCCACCGGCGCGGGCGCGAAGTCGTCCTCGTCGTCCGGGAACGGCGGAAGCCCGGCCAGGTCATGACGCTCGGGATAGGCGCTCCCGCTGCCCGGCCCGTTGACTGCGGCGCGGCCACGGTCCGCTCGGTTCGGTGTCGAGTGGCCCGATGCGTCCCGCCGCGGCCCGTCTAGCTCCGACACCTGCTGCGCCGGCACCTGCAGCGGGACCGGCAGCGGCCGCCCGGGAACCGGCCAGCCCGGCTCGACATCCAGACCGCCGCTAGCCTGCTGACGCCACTCCGACCGATTGGTTATCTCGGCGTGCACGGGCCCGACGCAGTCGTGCCCGTCGAGGATGGCGGCTAATTTCTCGGCCTCTTCGGCGCCGACGCCGAAGACTACGCGCGGCTGCCCCCACGGCTCTTCCAGCGAGTAGCCGACGTAGCTCGACACTGGCGGCAGCGGATCAGCGCCGAAACCGTGCATCACGCGCCAGCGCTCCCAGGCTCGTTCCAGGGCAGACGCAGCGTGCTGCGCCCGCAGGACCAGATCCGGATCACGCATTTGTGCGTCCCCTCCCTCACTGCACCGCACGTACCGCCCGGGGCGGATCTCCCGCCCGCCGCGCCGGGCTAGACGACGGCACGCTGCAGACCAGTATTGCCGTAGCCCGAGCCGAGCAAGGGAGGTTACGTGAAGTTGTCATTGAACTACTTACAGTTACCATCGGTAGGACTGCTAATGGCCGGGATCAGGACCTGAGATTGACGGATCCGGTCCTGCGCCCTGGCCAACGACCCTTTATTCGTAACTCCACCTGACGGCACAAACGCTGCCGTCGGGAGGCCGGATCGACCCCGGCAACTCGCGCTCGACGATTCTCGCCGGCGCAGTCATGCCCCGATGTGGCTAACGGCCACCGGGGCCGACCCCCCCAAACTGCTTGCTAGCCGGCCGCCCGGCTGAGGCGCGGAATCCGCGCTCCAGACCACCCGGCGCCCGGCGCCGAGTCGCGGCCATGCCTCACTCTGAGCGCTGCTGCGGGATGCCCGCCAGGAGGGCACGAACCTCGGTCTCCCGGTAGCGGCGGTGGCCGCCGAGCGTCCGGATAGACGTGAGCTTCCCTGCCTTGGCCCACCTGGTAACTGTTTTCGGGTCGACCCTGAACATCGTGGCGACCTCTGCCGGCGTGAGCAGCGGCTCAGCCTCTGGCGTACGTGCTGACATATCGACGGCCTCTCCTCCTGGACCGGTACTGCGATCCCTACTACTGATGTGTTTCGTGGCCCCCTTTCTGGGAGCCTGCCTCGGATGTCCTATATAGCCCGCTGAGACCATATTGCCATCACCAGCGGTGACAAGTCGACAACCAGGAGCAAAGTTCTTTTGCGAATCACTCCCCAGCCCCCGTTACGTCTTGTCACGGTGCGTGATTCTAGCGACACGCACCGTCGCAACGGGCAGATTCGGAAAAGTCATCCGCGCCTCTCATCAGCTACTTAGCTCGATTGCCGCCACGTCCTGCGCACACGTGTCTAGCTGCCGATCTCCTCCACGTCGGCACCAGACGGCTCAAGTCCGGCAGCGCCATGACGGCGCCACCCCGGCTCCCTCCCTCCCAGCACCCCGCTCGCCGTAGGGCCCCCCTCGGCTTAGCCAGACAGGCCGGACGCCTGACGGCTGGATGCGGTGGTGCTGAAGTTTCCGGTGCAACCTGCCGATGTCCTGTAATAATCCCCCGCAGTGCCGCGACATAATCTGCTTCCGCGCCATTTGCCCTCGACTAAAGGCCCTGGCCACGTGCCCGCACTGCCTTCCTCGGGCGCTAAGCGGGTTATACACCTGAAGTAGCCGATAAACCAGCACTTGTCGTGCATTCAGCGGCACGACTAATCGTGACATGGCAACCCGCTTCCGGCAAAGGGTTACGCGTCAGTAGCCGGGTCTGGCCCGACAGGCGCGGGGATACGCTGGTGCCGATCCCGCGTCAACGGTGACGCCGGGACTGGAACAGGAGCCACCGTAGTGACCACCGTCTTCGCGAACAGCCACGCCGACGGCCGGGCCGGCCACGAGCAAGTCGTGTTCTGCCAGGACGCCCAGTCCGGGCTGCGAGCCATCATCGCCATCTACTCCACCGCGCTCGGCCCGGCGCTAGGCGGGACGCGGTTCTATCCGTATCCCGACGAAGGCGCCGCCCTGGCCGACGTGCTCAACCTCTCCAAGGCGATGACCTACAAGAACGCGCTTGCCGGGCTCGACCACGGTGGCGGCAAGGCGGTCATCATCGGCGACCCGGATCAGGTCAAGTCCGAGGCGCTGCTGCGGGCATACGGGCGCTTCGTCGAGTCGCTGAACGGGCGCTACATCACCGCGTGTGACATCGGCACCTACAGCGAGGACATGGACGTCGTCGCCCGGGAGTCCGCACACGTGACCGGCCGGACGGTGCCGAACGGCGGGGCTGGTGACTCGTCGGTGCTCACCGCGCTCGGCGTCTATGCGGGCATGCGCGCCGCGGCCGAGCACGTCTGGGGCACGCCGAGCCTGGCCGGCCGGACCGTCGGCATCGAGGGCGTCGGCAAGGTGGGCCACCGGCTCGTCGATCACCTGCTCGGCGACGGGGCCCGGGTAGTGGCCTTCGACACCAGCCACAACGCCATCGAGCGGGTCCGCGCCGAGCATCCCGAGGTGACGGTGGTGCCGGGCCGCGCCGAGCTGCTGGCCAGCGAGCTGGACGTCTACTCGCCCTGCGCACTAGGCGGAGCCATCGACGACGAAGCCGTCGATGTCCTGCACGCCAAGATCATCTGCGGTGGGGCCAACAACCAGCTCGCGCACGCGGGCGTGGAGAAGACGCTGGCCGATCACGGGATCGTCTACGCGCCGGACTACCTGGTCAACGCGGGTGGCGTGATCCAGGTGGCGGACGAGCTCGCCGGGTTCAGCTTCGACAGGGCGAAGGCCAGGGCCGAGCAGATCTTCCAGACCACGCGCCGGATACTCGTGGCGGCCGACGAGGAAGGCGTGCCGCCGGCCGTCGCCGCTGACCGCCTCGCCGAGCGCAGGATCGCCGAGGTAGGCAGGCTGCGGGGAATTTACCTGGGCCGCTGATCGCTTTCGCGGCAGCCATCTGAGCGTCGGCCGCCCAAAGCAGGTACGGTAATAGCTAGTACGTCAGGGCGAGCGCGTCGCACTTCGGTCGGCGGAGCGGCGGCGGGTTAGTGTTGTGTGCACGAAACCCGTGTGCAGCGCAACGATGTGCGGGGCTACTAGGAGTGCGGTGACCAGGGATCCCTAGCGGATTCCGTACGTTAGAGGGGGTCGAGCCAATGGGGCGCGGCCGAGCCAAGGCCAAGCAGGTCAAGGTGGCACGCCAGCTGAAGTACAGCGGCGGCGGGACGGATCTTGACCGGCTGAGGGCTGAACTGGGCGTCGACGCGGATCAGCGGGCCACCGATGAGGATTCCGACTACGCGGACCTCGCCGACCG
>JASHTT010000443.1 GCA_030040415.1 Streptosporangiaceae bacterium
CCGCGGGCTCCCTGCTCACACCGGATCCGCTGGAGATGGACGACGCTGCCGTCGACCAGTGGCTGGAACTCATGGTCGACGGCTGGGCGGACCTGCATGGGCATCTTTACCAGCCTGACGAGGCACTCGCAGCCCTCGAGGCCGCGCGTCCCGTGCTGGATCGCGGGACAGCAGCCCGCAAACTCGCCTACTACCAGAGCTTCACCATGCAACGGCTGATCAGGAACCGCTTCCAGGCAGACGACACCGACATCGAGAACATGCAGCTGAGCGTGGAGGCCGGGAAGCTGACAGGCGAGCAGAAGGATGCGGGCTACGGCATGCACTTCCTCGGCTGGGTGTACTGGCTGCGCGGCGACCTCGCGCGGGCTCAGCAACTGCACGAGCAGGCGCTGGCACTGGCTGAGCGCATCGGGGAGACGGTGCTCCTCGGTGAGAGCCTGCTGGTGCTCGCCCTCACCGCGCTTCGCCGGCACGACGGCGATGCGGTTCGTTCCCTGCTGCCGCGGGCGATGGCGGCGGCGCGCGCCGCAGGCTTTAGCGACACTCTGGCCGGAGCCATCGCGTGCCAGGCCTGGCTGGCCTGGCACGACGGGCGGCCGGACGAGGTAATCAGGCTCTCCGGAGAGTACGAGGGAATGGGTCCCGCCAGCATCGGCTCGTGTGCGCCTTGCCGCTGGGTGTACCTGTGGCCGCTGATTGCCTCACACCTGTCCACGGGCGCTACCGCGGAAGCGATCGCGGCGGGCCGACGGATCCTCGACCCGTCCCAGCAGCTGCTCCCGGGCGAACTCACCACCGCGCTGCAGGCCGCCTGCGATGCCTATGAGCGTGGGGAGGCGCAGCGTGCCGCCGACGGCCTGCGTTCGGCACTTGACCTTGCACGCCAGCTCCGTTACCTGTGACCGACCGCGCAAGGCCACTGCAGCGGCTGCCGCCGCGGCCGCGAGCCTGGCTGGACGCGGGCTCGGTGCCGCGACACCGGTCGTTATGTCCGATGATGGAGCCGATGAAGCTGTACGTGATCCACGAGAACCCGGACTGGTACGCGCCGCTCGCCGCTGCGTTTGACTCGGCGGCGCTGCCGCACGAGCAGTGGCTGCTCGGTGACGCCGTCATCGACCTCGACCGCGAGCCACCCGAAGGAGTGTTCTGGTCGCGGATGAGCGCATCCAGTCACACCCGGGGCCACCCGTTCGCCAAGGACCAGGCCCGCGGCGTGCTGGCCTGGCTGGAGGCGCACGGCCGCCGGGTGGTCAACGGCCGCCGCGTGCTCGACCTGGAGGTGAGCAAGGTCGAGCAGCTTTCCGCGCTCCGGGCGGCCGGCTTCGACGTGCCTCGCAGCATCAGCGTGGCTGGCTCGCGGGAACTCGGCGCGGCGGCCCGCGGATTGCCCGTTCCCTTCATTGCCAAGCACAACCAGGGCGGGAAAGGCCTCGGCGTGCGGCTGTTTCACAGCCATCGCGAGTTCGACGACTACCTCGAAGGCGCCGATTACGAGCCGCCCGTGGACGGGATCACGCTGCTGCAGGAGTACCTGCAGGCTGCCGAGCCGCAGGTCACCAGGGTCGAGGTCGTCGGCGGGGAGTACGTGTACGCGATCAACGCGGATACGGCGGCGGGCGGCTTCCAGCTGTGCCCGGCGGACGCGTGTGCGGTCCTTGAGCCGGGGCGGGAGGCGCCCAGCCTGTTCACGCTGCGCGATGGCTTCGATCACCCGATAGTCGGCCGCTATCTGGACTTCGCGGCCGCCCGCGGGATCGAGATCGCCGGCTTCGAGTTCATCGAGACCGTTGACGGCCGGCTCGTGACCTACGACATCAACACCACGACCAATTACAACGCCAAGATCGAGGCGAAAGCGCCGCGGCCCGCGCTGCCAGCGGTGGCCGCGTTCTTCGGCCGGCTGCTCGCGTAGGGTGTGTGCCGCCGCCCGGTGGTTTCACGGGAATCATCCGCTCTTGATGGAGGCAGACGGATGCGCTTCGGATTCTGGATGCCGATCTTCGGCGGCTGGCTGCGCAACGTCCAGGACGAGGGCATGCCGGTCTCCTGGCCGTATGTGCGCGACCTGGCGGCGCAGAGCGAAGAACTGGGCTTCGACCTGTCGCTGATCGCCGAGCTCAACCTGAACGACATCAAGGGGCACCACGCACCATCGCTCGACTGCTGGACGCTTGCGCCCGCCGTGGCCGCGTCGACCAGCACGCTGGAGCTGATGCTCGCAGCCCGGCCCAACTACCACTCGCCGGCGCTGACCGCCAAGGCGCTGTCCACCCTCGACTTGATCGCACCAGGCCGGATCTCGCTGAACGTGGTGTCGTCCTGGTGGCGCGATGAGGCGGCGCAGTACGGTGCGCCATTCGACGTGCACGACGCCAGGTACGCGCGGACGCAGGAATGGCTCGAGGTGGTCGGCCGGCTGCTGCGCGAGGACAGCGTGACGCACTCTGGGGCCCTGTACAGCCTGGATGGCGCAGTGCTGGAGCCCAAGCCGTCCAGGGTTCCGCCCGTCTACATGGGAGGCGAGTCGCCGAAGGCCAAGGACGTGATCGCGGCCATGGCCGACGCCTACGTGATGCACGGGGA
>JASHTT010000444.1 GCA_030040415.1 Streptosporangiaceae bacterium
GACCTTCGCGGCGATGTGCAGGCCCGGGGCGGGGCCGCCGATCGCTGTGAGCTGGTACCGGTAGTCCCGGTTGAGTGCCTCGAACCAGTCCGGCAGTTCCACCCTCGCTCGACCGTCGCGGTCCAGCGTCACCGTGCCGTCGTAGACGTTCTTCATGTCGGGGGACTCGACGAAGGAGTGGTACAAGTACTTGCGGGCCGGGTCGAGGGGGTGGTCTATCTTGAATGACCCGCCGCCCTTCGACAGCGTGCCCGTTATCGAGGCATTCCCTGCGACGCTCAACGCGGTGCTGGACTCGTCCGCGTTCGCTGATGCGAAAACGCCAATCCCTTGCGAGCCGGTACAAGCCCCTGCGGTGCCGATGTAGCTCCCCTGCCCCCAGACGCCGATCGCGTCCACGCCAGATGCCAGCCCGTAGACACCCCTCGCTTCCTTGGCGGCACCGCTCGCCTCCCCGTAGACGCCGTACTGACTGTCGTTATTGGTAAGGCCGTAAACCCCAGCGTAGGTGCCCTGCCCGGTCACCCCCGTGCCGCTGGTTCCGCCGACTCCGCCGAACCCGACGACTCCGCTTCCCCCTGCCGCATGGGACTCTCCAAGCACGCCGGTGCCGAAGGTAGAGGTGCCCGAGACGCCGTATCCGCCGCCGGTGCTGGCGTCGGTGCCGGTCACGCCGGCCTTGCCGTCGCCGCTGGTAGTCCCGGAGACGCCGGCGCTGTTGGTGGAGGTGGCGGAGACGCCGGTGCCGTTGGTCGAGATGCCGTAGACACCGGTGCCGCCACCGGTGCTGGCGTCTGCGCCGTAGACGCCAGCGTTGGCGTTGCCCTGGGTAACGCCGTAGACGCCGATGCTGGTAGTCGAACTGCCGGAGACGCCGGCGCCGTGTGTGGAGGTACCGGAGACGCCGATAGTGTTGACGGCGGTCCCCGCGATGGCGGTGCCATTGGTGGAAGTGCCGGACACGCCGAAGCCGCCGACGCTGCTGTCATCCTTGCCGAGCACGGCGGAGTGGCCGTTGCTTGTGGTGGTGGCCTTGAGCGTGGTGCCCTTGGCGTTGCTGACCGAGGTGGTGGACGTCTCGGTGTTCGCCTTGCCGAGCAGCACCGGATGGGCCGAGGACGCTGGCGCTGCACTGGCTGGCGCGGCGCGCCCGGCTAGGCTCACCGCTGCGCCGGCACTGGCCGCAGTGGCGCCGAGCAGTACCGCCCGTCGGCCCCGCGACGGCGCGGCACCCTCACCGACGCCCGTGGCGCTGCTGGTGTTATCGCGGTCGCTGGTCGTTGGCTCGTCCTCGCTTCGGGACTGACCGGACCGCGAGGCTCGGCGCAACCGCAGGCGGCTGCCGGTACGTTCCGGCTGGGAGATGTGGCTTCTGCTGGCGTCCTGCATGACTAGTTATCCTCCCCTTGCTGGCAGCGCGGCATCCTGGCGCCGCGCGCGCATCTGAACCGGACGCTACTCTGGGGAAAACGGCAACAGCCATATCTATTTGCTCGCCGGGCCGGCGCGGCTGACCGGCGATCAGCCTGCCGGACAAGGCATGGTGCTCGCTGCGGTCAGCCCAGAAGCTCGTCGGCGGCGCCGCCGATTGGTCGCCTTTGGCTGAGACGCGCTCATCGGCTAGAGCGCGCGGGCACCGTGGCCGACCGGGTCGAGAGCCTAGGCAGCCGGCGGATCGGCAGGCTCGGCGCAGCCGACGCGCTGGCCCAGGTGACCTGACCTGGAGCTCCGGTACCTACCGACGGGCGTACGCCGACTAGCTGCCGCCGGAGCCACCGGCGACTTCGTAGGACCACAGCTCGCTGCTGACCGCGACCGGCCTGGCGCTCTCGCCGCCATGCCCCGCTGCCGGGCCGTCGTGTGCGGCGCCGGAGTGGCCAGCTGGTTCCGTCGCCCCGCCTGCCCCGCTATGCCCGTGCCCGAACGCCGGCGACGTCCGCCACGCCTCGAACGAGGCCTCGTCTCGCCACCGCGTCACTACCAGCCAGGTGGTGCGCTCGTCCGTGGGCTTGAGCAGCTCGAACCCCTCGAAGCCGTCCTGGTTGTCCACCGCACCAGCCCGGGCCGCGAACCTGCGAGCCAATTCGTCACCGCTGTCTGGCGCTACCGTGATCGCGTTGATCTTGATGACCGTCATCTGTCACACCCGCCTGCTGATGGCTCGGATGTCTCCATCCTGCCAAGCATGATCTGGCCGCCACGAGGTGCCTCGCCGGCCTATCCGGACGGACAGGCCCCGGACCAGTTCCCTCCGTCCTGTCATGAGGAAATACGAGGATCCCCAGGGCAAGGTTGCCTCTAAGCTCCGTGACAGGCTTGCGCTCATGCACGTCTCCAGCTACATCACGCCGAAGGCACGCAAGGGCAAGCCGAGCACGATCGAAGGACGTGGCCTCGTCGCCATCGAGCCGATCGCCGTCGGCGAGATCGTGGCGATCAAGGGCGGCCACATCGTCGACACGGCCACGCTGCAGTCGCTACCGGAACGGCTACAGAACTCCGACGTGCAGATCGCCGACGGCTTCCACCTAGTCGCCATGGAGGAAGCCGAGTACGAGCCGGTGATGCTGTTCCTCAACCACTCTTGCGAGCCCAACGTCGGCTTCGGCGGCAACATCGTGCTAGTGGCCATGCGCGACATCGGCACGGGCGAGGAGCTAACGACCGACTACGCGCTGTTCGACGACTACGACGGCTCGATGGAATGCAACTGCGGGACAGCTTCCTGCCGCGGCACGATCAGCGGCCGCGACTGGCAGCGCCCCGACCTGCAGCGCAAATACGGCAGTTACTTCTCCTGGTACCTGCTGCACCGGCAGGGTCCCGCTAAAGGCTCCCCGGCGCGGTGACGAAGTCGATGAGTTCCTCGACCCGGCCGAGGAACTCCGGCTCGAGGTCGGCATAGGACGCCACGGCGCGCAGTATCCGCCGCCAGGCGGCGGCAGTGTCCGGCGGCCAGCCGAGAGCGGCGAGCACGCCGTCCTTCCAGGGCTGGCCGGGCGGGACGTCCGGCCAGCGGTCGATACCCAGCACCCCGGGCTTCACCGCCGGCCAGACATCGACGAACGGGTGCCCGACGACCAGCACGTGCGCGGAGCGAATGCTGCCAGCGATCCTGCTCTCCTTCGAGCCCGGCACCAGGTGGTCGACCAGCACGCCGAGCCTGCGGCCGGCGTCCGGCGCGTACTCGGCCACGACCGCGGGCAACTCGTCGACGCCGTTCAAGAGCTCCACGACGACGCCGACCTCGCGCAGGTCATCGCCCCAGATCTGCTCCACGAGCTCGGCGTCGTGCTTGCCCTCGACGTAGATCCGGCTGGCCCTGGCCACCCTGGCCCGGCTGGCTGGCGCGGCGATGGAACCAGACGCCGTGCGCGCTGCCGACCCGCCGGCCAAAAAGACCGGGCCTGGCGCGCCAGCGTGCTGCATGTCCGGCACCGGCCGGACCAGCGTCACGCGCCTGCCCTCCAGCAGGAACGTCCCGGTCAGCGGGAACACCCGCCGTCGGCCATACCGGTCCTCAAGCGTGA
This sequence comes from Streptosporangiaceae bacterium, assembly GCA_030040415.1. Taxonomy (GTDB): domain Bacteria; phylum Actinomycetota; class Actinomycetes; order Streptosporangiales; family Streptosporangiaceae; genus JAJYUU01. Next base: position 3,531 of record JASHTT010000444.1, read on the forward strand.
CCGCGTCCTTCTCGCAGCCGGTGACCGCGCCGCAGAACTCCCCCGCGCCGTCCTCGACGACCAGCCCATTCTCCGCGACGATCCGCGGCAGCGGAGCGGCCCGGCGCGAGCGCGGCGCCAGCACGTCCTCGTCGTACTGCCTGCTGCGCACCTGCCGCCAGCCTCCATCAGATCGCCGCTCGGCCGCTCGGCCGCAACTAGCCAGTATCGGAGAGATCACGAGATCTGCCGGGAGCCGCGCCGCCAGACAGACCATTTCAGAGTCAGAAGTAGTCCCAGCACTACCGGCGACCGGCTATGGTCGCGTTAAGTCCGGCTCAGTTCTCGTATGGGGGGAACCGCTGTGTCGTGCCGCCGCTCCGGCACCAGCGCCCTGCTTGCGAGCGGCGCTGCCCTGCTCGCGGGCGCTGGCGCGCTGCTCACGATGGGCGCCGTGCCCGCCTCCGCCAGCGGATCGGTGATCAGCATCGTCCACGCTGGCCCCACCGACGGCAATCCCGCGTTGCTGACGGTCGTCGCCGCGGACAGCAACGACGCCCGCATCATCAGCATGACCGTTCACCTGTACTCCGGCAGGCGCGACGTCTACGACGTGACTGACATGAAGTACGAGTCGGAGTCGGGCGGCTATCAGCTGCAGACCTGGCAGGCGGCGGCCGCGATCAAGCAGGCCGACCTGCCGCCAGGCACCTACACGATGACCGTCGACGCGGCCGACAAGAGAACCCGCGAGAAGGGGCTCGCCACGCCGCAGCCGCTCGCCTTCGTCTATGCCACCAGGCTCACCGCCACCTCGAACGCGGCCACGGTCAGTTACGACGACACCACCGTCTCGGTTGCCGGCCAGGTCACCGGTGTCCCGCCGGGGGCGGGTAGCGCCGTGCCCGTCGGCCGGGCCAACGTGGCCGTCTACCTGCAGAACCTGCAAACCTCGTACGACACGCGGATCGCCACCACAAGCGCGACAGGTAGCTACTCGGCGCAGGTTCAGCTGCCGTCGGCAAGCAGCGGCTACGCCGTGCTGGTCGCTGCCAGCCGGACATGGGCCCCGTCGAGCGAGCGGCTGCCCGTCACCTGGGCGCGGGATCCCACCAGAGTTTCCGCAACTGTGACGCCCGAGGACTTCGACTATGGCGGCACGAGGGACGCGACCCTCAGCGGCACCGCCTCCTACTCGAGTGGCGGTAGCTGGCGCCCGCTGGCAGACCATCGCGTGCTGGTGGGCGCCGGCCGGACCGCCGCCAGCGTCACCACCACCAGCACGGGCCGCTTTACCTGGGTCTACCGGCCCAGCGACGGGACACGGTGGCGCGCTGTCATCGACGGCGGCAGTCAGCTCGGTTCGTCCAGCGCATCCGGCGTCATTCACCTGGCAGCACCGCTGTCGATCAGCGGTTTCACCGTCTCGCTGAACCCATTCGCCGAGCTCAGCGCCTCGGGCTGCGTCCGCGTCACGGCCGGCGACTTCCCCGCGCCCAGCGGCCAGGTGGACATCCAGTACTCGGTAAGCGGCGCAACCGGCCCGTGGACGCTGCTTCGCCCGGCTTCCCTCGCACCGTCACGGAGCGGGGACTGCCGGGGTCCCGGCGAGTCATATTTCAGCGGATCGATGCCGGTAGTAGTGGCCAATGCCTTCTACCGGGCCTACTTCGCCGCGACGCCCAGCTACCAGGCCGCCGCGAGCCGGGCCGTGTACCGCTGGAAGTACGTCACCAGGATCGTCTCGCTGAAGATCTCGCCGGGCAGCGTCGCGCCGGGCGGGAAGGTCAAGGTCAGTGGCTGGCTACAGCAGTACGTGGGCGGCTGGCGCAAGGACTCCCGCCAGCCCATTTTGATCATCTTGCGACCGCAGGGCAAGAAGGCCTGGTACCTGATGCAGACGGTGACCACCGCGGCGGATGGCCGCTTCACCGCCACGGTCCCCGACCCAGCCAGCGGCACGTGGTCGGCGGAATACGCGGGCGACAGCACGCACTTCGCGTGCCTGGACGGCAGCCGGTACGTCAGGCTGCGGGGTTCGCGTCACCGCGCTAGCGCACCATCCAGGCGGGCGGCCGCTTTTCTAGGAACGCCGCCATCCCCTCGGCGGCTTCCGCCGAGCTGAACAGCAGGGCGGACTGTTCGGCCAGGGCGTCCGCCCTGGCCTCGAACCCGTCGAGGACTGCGGCCGCGAGAAGCTTCTTGGTCTCCCGCAGCCCCTGCGGAGACGCGGCACGCAGTGCGCCCAGCACGGCCGCCATGCCCTCGTCGATATCCTCGACCGCTTCGGTGATCAGGCCGATGCGCTCGGCTGTCCCCGGGCCGAACGTCTCGCCAGTCAGGAAGTAACGGCTCGCCGCGCGAGGGTCGAGCCTCGGCAGCGTGGTGAGCGAGATGACCGCGGCCGCCAGCCCGAGCCTGACCTCGGTGAACGCGAAGGTCGACGCCGGCCCGGCCAGCACGATGTCGCACGCCCCGACCAGGCCGAGACCGCCGGCTCGCACATGCCCGTCGATGCGGCCGACCACGGGCTTCCCCAGCGTGACGATGTCCCGCAGCAACCCGATCAGCCTGACCGTGCCGGCCTGCATGCCGCCGCTCTTAGCCTCCGTGAGGTCCGCGCCCGCGCAGAACGTCGAGCCCGTGTGGGTTAGCTCGACCGCCCGCACGCCGTCGTCGGCCGTGGCGTCGGCCAGGGCGGCGGTCAGCTGACCGACGAGCTCGGCGGACAGGGCGTTGCGGTTGCGCGGTGAGTCCAGGGCGATCCTGGCTATCCCGCGATCAGCCGAGTACTGCACGAGCCGGTCAGCCACCTGGCATCAGCCTCCCTGAGCTGTTCCGAGCGGATCAGTAAGACTTGGGCAGGCCGAGCGAATGCTGCGCCACGTAATTGAGGATCATTTCCCGGCTGACCGGCGCGATCCTGGTTGTCCGCACGTTAGCCAGCATCGAGGCCAGCCCGAACTCCTGGGTCATCGCGCTGCCGCCCAGCGCCTGGATGGCCTGGTCGACGGTTCTGATGCTGGCCTCGGCAGCCGCGTACTTGGCCATGTTCGCAGCCTCGCCGGCGGCGACGTCGTCACCCTGGTCGTACAGCGTGGCCGCCTTCTGCATCATCAGCCTGGCCAATTCGAGCTCGATCTTTACCTGGGCGAGCGGATGCGCCAGGCCCTGATGAGCGCCGATCGGCACGTCCCACACGGTCCGCTCGCGTGCGTAGCTGATCGCCTTGTCCAGCGCGAACCGTCCGCTGCCGACCGCCATCGCGGCAGCCATCACGCGTTCGGGGTTGAGGCCGGCGAACAGCTGGAGCAGGGCGGCGCCCTCATCGCCAATCAACGCGTCGGCCGGCAGCCGGACGTCGTCGAGGAACAGCAGGAACTGCTTCTCCGGCATGACGATGTCCATGTCGATCGGCCGGTAGCTGAAGCCTGGAGTTCCGGTCGGCACGGCGAACAGCGCTGGCCGGAGCTTGCCGGTCTTCGCGTCGGCGGTGCGGCCCACGATCAGCACCGCCTCGGCCTGGTCGACCCCGGAGATGTAGATCTTGCGGCCGTTCAGCACCCAGGTGTCGCCGTCACGCGCCGCGGTGGTGGTCAGCCGGTGCGAATTCGACCCGGCGTCCGGCTCGGTGATGCCGAAGGCCATGATCGATGACCCGCTGGCGATCTTCGGCAACCAGTTCTGCTTCTGCTCGTCGGTGCCGAACCTGGCGATGATCGTGCCGCAGATGGCCGGCGAGACCACCATCATCAGCAGGCCGCAGCCGGCCGCTGCCAGCTCTTCGAGCACGATCGCCAGCTCATACAGCCCGGCGCCGCCACCGCCGTATCGCTCGGGCAGGTTAACCCCGATGAAGCCGAGCTTGCCCGCCTCCTGCCACAACTCGTTGAGTCGCCCGCCGCCACGAGCCTGGCTGGCGTAGTAGCCGTGCCCGTACCTGCCGCCGAGGTCGGCAACTGCCGCCCGCAGCGCGCGCTGCTCATCGGTCTCGGTGAAGTCCACTGCGCGTCCTCCTCGGGCCGAAACCCTAGCCGCTGATCACATCCGGAACACGCCGTACCCGGTGGCGCCGCGCACCGGCGCGCCGTGGATCACCGACAGGCACAGGCCGAGCACGGTGCGGGTGTCGCGCGGGTCGATGATCCCATCGTCGTAGATCCGGCCGGACAGGAACATCGGCAGCGACTCGGCCTCGATCTGCGCCTCAACCGCGGCCCGCATCACCGCGTCCGCGTCCTCGTCGAACGGCCGGCCGGCGGCCGTGGCGGCCGCGCGCGACACGATCGACAGGACACCCGCGAGTTGCGCCGGGCCCATCACAGCCGACTTCGCGCTCGGCCATGAGAACAAGAACCGCGGGTCGTAGGCGCGGCCGCACATGCCGTAGTAGCCAGCCCCGTACGACGCGCCGAGCAGGATCGAGATGTGCGGTACCGCCGAGTTGGACACCGCGTTGATCATCATTGCCCCGTGCTTGATGATCCCCGCCTGCTCGTAGGCCGCACCGACCATGTACCCGGTCGTGTTGTGCAGGAAGATCAGCGGCGTGTCCACCTGGTTGGCGAGCTGGATGAACTGGGCTGCCTTCTGCGACTCCGCGCTGAACAGCACGCCCTGCGCGTTGGCCAGGATGCCGACCGGATAGCCGTGCACCTGAGCCCAGCCGGTCACCAGGCTCGTTCCGTAGGCCGGCTTGAACTCGTCGAAGTCAGACCCGTCTACTACCCGCGCCAGCACCTCCCGTGGATCAAATGGCACCCGCAGGTCGGCCGGCACGATCCCGGCAAGCTCCTCGGGGTCGAACAGCGGCGGCGGCGCATCGGGCACCCTGGGCGGCGGGCCGAGCTTGCGCCAGTTGAGCCGCGAGACGATCTGGCGGCCGATCCGGATCGCGTCCAGCTCGTCCTCGGCCAGGTAGTCAGCCAGGCCGGACTGCCGCGCGTGCATCTCCGCCCCGCCCAGCGACTCGTCGTCGGACTCCTCGCCGGTCGCCATCTTGACCAGTGGCGGCCCGCCGAGGAACACCTTGGACCGTTCCCTGATCATGACCACGTAGTCAGACATGCCGGGCAGGTAAGCGCCGCCGGCCGTGGAGTTGCCGAACACCAGCGCAATCGTCGGGATGCCCGCCGCGGACAGCCTCGTCAGGTCGCGGAA
>JASHTT010000445.1 GCA_030040415.1 Streptosporangiaceae bacterium
CGTGATCGGTCAGCCTGGCCAGCCTGGAGCCCGTCAGCGGCTCGCCGGGCTCGGCCACGAAGCAGCAGGCGGGACTCTCCGCGGCCAGCGCGCGCCCACGCTCCGCCGCGCCGGGCCCGGCCAGGATGCCCTGGGAGCCGGAATCGGACAGCACGTAAGCGAGCGTCTCGTCGTTCTGCCTGCTGTTGAGCGGCACCGCGACGGCACCGGACCGCATGACGCCGAGCAGCGCCTCGACGTAGCCGATGTCGTTCGCCCACAGCAGCGCGACCCGGTCTCCCCGCCCGACGCCCGCCGCGGCGAGCCAGCCGGCCACCCGGTCGGCCCGCTCGTCCAGCTCGGCGTAGCTGATGACGACATCGTCCTGAGCCAGCGCCGGCCTATCGGGGTGCAGCCTGACCGCGTCGTCGGTCAGGTAGCCGAGATGATCAATCTGGGTCACGCCGAGCTCTCCCTTCCTGACAGCGCCGCCTCGGCCGCCGCCGTGCCTGCCAAACCTGCCGTGCCTGCCGTCCCTGTCCCGATGGCCTCGATGATCTCTTCGGCCGTCGCGATCCTGGCGAACCCGCGCCGCAGCGTGGCCAGTTCGGCCGCGTGCAGCGCCGCGTCGTCGGTGCTGTTGCAATCGGAGGCGACAACGACGTCGAACCCCCGCCAGAACCCTTCCCTGGCGGTCGCGCCGCAGCAGTAGTTGGTCATCGTGCCGGTGACGACGATCGTCCCGACGCCGAGGCTGCGAAGGACCGCCTCCAACGGCGTCTGGTAGAAGCCGGAGTAGCTGTGCTTGAGAATCACCAGGTCGCCGTCGGCGGGCTCGAGCTCGTGCCAGATCGCGACCTTCTGCAGTATCTCTCCGTCGTAGTCCTCGACTCCGGACCCGATCGGCACCCGCGTCTCCGCCAGCGGGAAGTTCAGCCCGTGCAGCCCGACCTCGTAAGCCAGGTAGATCACCGGCGCCCCGGCGGCACGAAACGCGGCCGCGACCGCGGCGATCCTGGGCGCCTGCGCGGTCGCGTCCGGGATCCAGTACGGCGTCCAGTGCGGCCGGACGAACTCGTCGATCATGTCGACGATCAGCAGCGCCGTCCTGCCGGGCACGACGTGCATGTCTGCCTCGCCCATGGCGTACTGCTGCGCGGCGGCTGCGTTGATGTCCTCGGCGGAGAAGCTGCCGAGCGGCTTTGTCACATCTACCCCTATCCGGCCAGAGACTTCGGCGGCAGTACGACGATGAAGTCGTTCCTCATCGTTGCTGGAACCTGACGTCCAGGCCGTCGCGCAGGGCATCGCCAACCAGGTTGAAGGAGACAGCGACGAGCACGATGGCAAGGCCCGGAGGCCAGACCAGCCACCAGTAGTTGTTGACGACCGCTCCGTCGCTGACCGCGGTGGACAGCATGGTGCCCCAGTCCGTGCCCGGCGGCTGGATGCCGAGGCCGACGTAGCCCAGAGCGGCCAGGAACAGGATCGAGTCGGCTACCTGGAAGGTTGCGTTGACCACGATCGTGCCGAAGGCGTTCGGGATGATGTGCCGGAACACGGCACGCCAGTTGCTCCCGCCGAAGGCCTTCACCGCCTGGACGTACTCGCGCGTTCGCAGCGACAGTGTCTCCGCGCGCACGAGGCGGGCGGGCACGAGCCAGGCCACGAAACCAATCAGCAGGATCAGGAACGGCTTCGACGGCCGGTACAAGTCTGAGATCACGATCAGCAGGAGCAGCGCAGGGACCGCCAGGACCGCGTCGACTATTCGCATCATGACGGTGTCGATGATCCCGCCGGCGAAGCCGGCGACCGCTCCCCAGACGACGCCGACGAACGTCGCGACGAGCGCGGCGGCGAGCGCCACCTCCAGGTCCGACTGACCCGCGTACATGAGACGGCCAAGCTCGTCGTACGAGCTGGCGTCGGTACCCAGCAGGTGGGCCGCGGACGGGGCGGCGTTCGTCGGGACATTCGAGGTGAGCGCCAGCTGCGCGTTCGTCTGGTTCGTGTGGTAAATCAGCGGGCCGACGAAGCACAGCAGCACCATGAAGATCACGATCGCAAGGCCCGCGAGCGCGAACTTGTTGCCGAACAGGGCCCGGGCGAACTGCCGCCAGAAACCCGGCGACGGCGCATCGTTGCGGTCAGCGGCGCTCACCGCGGCCGACGGGCGGGGCTGGGGTTGCACCTCGGCCGTCTCGGCAACGCTGGCGGGTGGTGCGGCCGTTGGCTCGCCGGTCGTGCTCATGAGTACCGGATCCTCGGGTCGAGGAGGCTGTAGAGCACGTCCGCGATCAGCGAACCGGCCACCGTCGCCACCGTCGCGACGACCACGGTGCCGACCAGCGTCGGCACGTCGTCCTGGAAGATCGCGTCAATGCCGAGCAGGCCCATGCCGGGGAAGTTGAAAACCGACTCGGTGATGAACGCGCCGCCGACGATTTGCGGCAGCGACAGGCCGACCATCGTGATGATCGGCAGCAGCGCATTACGCAGCGCGTGGCCGTACAGCAGCCTGCGCTTGCTCGCGCCCTTGGCCAGGGCGGTGCGCACGTAGTCCTCGTTGAGCTGGTCCATCATCGAGGACCGCATGAACCTGCTGAACGCCGCGATCGAGATGAGGGACAGCGTGAGCACCGGCAGGAACAGGGCGCGCGGGTCGGCGAGGATCGAGCCGACGGTCTGGCCCTGTGGCGCCTCGTAGGAGAACCAGTGCAGGTCGATGGCGAAGTACAGGATGAGGATCGGGCCGATGTAGAACGACGGCATCGAGTAGGCGAAGAGCGAGAACAGCGACAGGACGTGGTCGCTCGGCTTGTTGCGCCGCGCACCCTGGTAGACGCCGAGCGGGATCGCGACGATGATCGCGAGCAGCGTGGCGAGGCCGACCAGCACGAGCGTCTTCGGCAGCCGGTTCGCGATAACCGAGCCGACGGGCTCGTTCAGCTTGAACGAGTAGCCGAAGCGGAAGTGCAGGTACCCGTCGAGCAACTGCCAGTACTGCTCCCAGATCGGCAGGTTGAGCCCGTTGATGCGATTGAACTGGGCGATCGACGCGGCCGAGGCTCGCGGGCCGAGGACCTCCCTGGCCTCACCGCCCGGGATGAGGTGGACGAGCAGGAACACCACGAACGTGACCAGGATCAGCACGATCACTGCCTGCAGGATGCGGCGCAGGACGTAGCCGATCACCCGGTGCCGTCCTCACTTATTTCGTCCCACTCGCCGCGCAGGGCGTGCAGCACCGCCTCGTGGCCGAGGCGCCCGGCCCTGCTGTTGGCCGCCGCGTCGCCGCCCATCGACAGCACCTCGCCGCCCTGCGGGTGCATCGAGGTCGTGACGGTGCCCGGCAGCGTGGGGAACGTGAACCGGTGCCCCGCACCGCCGAAGGCCAGGTGCCGCACTGGCTTGCCGTGCCGCCGCAGCCTGGCCATGACGAGCTCGCAGAACAGCGTCGACGGCCAGACGTCGTCGTCGGTGCCGGACAGCAGCAGGATCGCGGCGTTCGAGTCCTCGACCGGGATCGTCGCTCGTTCCACCTCCTCATAGGGCCACAGGTCCGCCGCGTAGACCGGCGAGCACGCGATCGGCAGTGGCAGATCCCGCTCGCCGCGGTCGTGGCTGAGATAGGGGATCGGCTCGCCATCGAGCATCCAGGAGGGCACGTCGCTCAGCCAGCCGACGTGTCCCTTGTAGATACCTGAGTGCACGATGCCGCTGGGCACGTACGCGATGGCAGTGTCAATGACCCCGAACAGCGATGCCAGGAGCAGCGTGAGTTCGCCACCGCGTGACGTTCCCAGAACGCGCACCCGGTCGCCTGCGACGTCGTCGCGCGCGAGCAGCCAGCCGATCGCGCGCTCGAAGTAGCGCAGGTCGATCCGCACCAGTTCGTCGGCGACGCCAGGCGCGCCGAAATAGGCGATGGCGAACGCGGCGAAACCCGCGCTCGCCAGGCGAGCCGCCTTCAGCTCGTCCCGGCCGCCACCCGATCCGGTGAGCACCAGCACGGCGGGGAACGGACCGGGACCGGGCGGCAGGAAAAGCGTTCCCTCCAGGCCGGCGCCGGTCACCACTTCCTGCCGGACGCTGTCGCCGATCGGCAGGATCGTGGTCTTCTCCTGCGCGAGCGTGGCGGTACCGGCCGTCAGGGTCAGCTCGACCTGTACCGGCGAGAGGCCCGTCGCGAGGCCGGACCTCTCGGCCAGCTCGCGCGACGACGGCGTGGCCGAGCAGATCACCTGCTCGGCCGCCGTCGCCCAGGACCACTGGCCGCTGCCGCCGTCCGGGCCGGTGACATACGGCACGCCGCCGGCCAGGGCGATGCTCTGCTCGCCCTGCCAGACCACGCCCTCCTCACTCTCCAGCCGTGCGGAGAGCGAGAGGGGCTGGTCCAGCTGGTCCGCGCCGCCGCCGCCGGGCCCGTCGGGCGTAACGGTGACGTCTAGGCGCTCGTCGACGCGGACCCTTGCCGGGACGTTCAGTTGCACGCTGTCCTCAGCTCTTGGTGAAGTACCAGTCCCACGGGGCAATGCCGTCCGCCTCGTTGGGGCTCAGCTGCCCGATGTCGAATCCCTTCTTGACTTCGACAAGCTCCGAGGCGTTCGGCTCCCAGATCACCGGCAGCTGCTGCGCCATGAAGTCCTGGTAGGTGTACATCGCGCTGGCGGACGTCGTGGTCTCGGTCGCCCGGATGTTCGTGTCGTTGGTGGCGTTGCTGTAGTCGCCGGGGTTCGACTCGGCTCCGGTGTAGAAGATCTCGTCGCCGGTCGGGTAGAAGTCGGGCTCGTAGCTCCAGCCCGCCCAGAACTGCATCTGCCAGGAGCAGCCCGTCGGGCACAGCACCGCGGCGCCGTAGACCTCGTCGAAGCTGGCCTCGCTGAGGCTGACGTTGATGCCGACCTGCGACCACGCGGCCTTCTCCGCGTCCACCTCTTCGGCCTGCTCGGGCACGCCGCTGGAGAACTGGAGCTGCAGCTTAAGCGGGGTGCCCTTGGGGATGCCCGCGCCGCAGTCGGTCGCGGCGGTGCCCGGCCTGACACAGGTGGACGTGCCGTTCGGGACGACGTCCCAGCCGTGGTCCTTGAGCAGCTTGGTGGCGTTCGCAACGCTGTACGGATACGGGTTGGTCGTCTCGCTGGGCGAGGTCCAGGTGCTCGGGTCGGTGGGCACGGGCCCATACACCGGCACGGCGTAGTTCTTGTAGTACTTCTCGACGAGCGCGGGCTGGTCGATCAGGGTCTGCAGCGCCTGCCGGAAGTACAGCTGGCGGAAGATCGGGCCGGCTGCGCCGCTATCGCCAGTCGAATTGCGGTTGACGGCGATGTACCCGATACCCCAGATCGGCACCGACTGGAGGTTGTAGCTGCTCGCCAGCTGCGCGTTGTTCGGTCCCACGCCGCCGGGCTTCGGCGCCGGGGAGGACAGGTCGTTAGGCGGCAGGTTGCCGATGGTGAGCGCGCCGGCCGCCAGGGCGTTGTACTCGGCCGCCTCAGAGGTGTACGGCACGAACACGAACGTCTTGTACCGCGCCTTCACCGGACCGGAGTAGCTCGGGTTCCTGGTCATCGTCACGCGGCCGTCGAGCTGGAACCCGGTCAGCTTGAACGCGCCGTCCGTCACCTGCCAGAGCGGGTTGCTGGCGTAGCTCGTCACCGGCTTGACGTCGGTGGAGTTCGGGTGCAGCGGGTTGAACCCGGACTGGATCGACAAGAAGTCGAACACCGCGGCGCAGGCCTTCGCGGACGCGGACACCGGGGCGTAAGTCTTCGGGTTGATCGAGATCGACGAGTAGCTCGCGGACGAGCAGCCGCCCGAGCCCGGCTTGGCGCCGAGCGAGGTGACGTCCCAGGCCTGCGGGATGGGGGTGACCTGCGACAGCTCGTCATAGGTGAACCACCGCGGGTTATACGTGCCGTCCAGGTCGAAGGTCACCTGGTCCGGGCCGCTGACGACGACGTTCGTCACGTCATTGGGAATGTCGCCCGGCACGTAGCCGCCCCAGTTCTCCGGCTCGGTCTTCATCAGGTTCATCCAGAAGACCACGTCCTGGGCGTCGACGGTCTCGCCGTCGGACCACTTCCAGCCCTTCAGGTTGATCACGATCTTGCTGTCGTTGTCGGTGTAGACGGGCTGCTGCGCGACCGACTCCGACGGCGTGACCAGCGACTGCGGACTGGACGAGAACCAGTAAAGCGGCCGGTACAGGATGTACTGCACCAGCACGTTCGCCGGGCTGTAGAAGCCGCCGTTCTCGAACGGGAAGATGTAGTTCGGGTACGACCCTGGCGCCTCGCCGAAAGTCACCGTCGCGTTCGTGGAAATCGGCGTGCCGCTGGTACCCGACGAAGTCGGCGTGGTGGTGGTGCTACTGCACGCGGCGAGCACGGCAAGGCCCGCGGCCGCCACAACGGCGGCTCCCTTGCGGTAAGTTTTCAACTGCGCTTCACCCTTAAATCGATAGGAAATATGGGCTGACCGTACCGCAGAGCCGTCTGACATGTCAATGAACATGCCAACAGCCGCGAATTTGCTTAGGTTAGCGACTTGACGGGGCCCGCGGAATCTATCAGGCTCTGCGAAGCGCCTCGACCTGTCGCAGTCCTAGCATGTTCATCAGAGTGTCAGGGCGCAACGAACTTTACAATGACGTAATCAGGGTTGCCGTGCAGCGGAGGACTCGAGGGATGAACGCCCGCGCCGATGGCGTACCGCACGTCCCGCACGCCCGCCGCGCCGCCGTGCCCGAAGACGGTCACCGGCCAGCAGCCGGCACCGGGCTGGCAGAACGCGTCTACACCGACGTCAAGGCCCGCATCCTGCTCGGCCAGGTCCGGCCGGGTGACGTGCTCGCCGCGCCCACGCTGGCTCAGTCCCTGTCGGTGAGCCGGACCCCGGTGCACGAGGCCCTCAAGCGGCTGGTCAGCGAGGGATACCTGGTTGCGCAGCCGCGCGTCGGCTACTCCGTCACCCCGGTCGACCTGGCCGAGCTTCGCGACCTATTCCAGGTACGGACAAGGCTGGAAGCCCTGTCAGCCGAACTCGCCGCGAAGGCATGGACGCCGGCGCACATGGACTCCTTCGAGGCCGCCGACCGGCAGGCGCAGCGCCGCCACCGCGAGCTGCGCGTGGCAGCCGAGCCCGGCGAACTGGCTCGTTTCCTGCATGACGAGCACAAGCGCTTCCACCGCATGATCGCCAGGATCGGCGGCAACCGGCGCCTCGAGCGCATCATCTCCGACCTGCAAGACGAGACCCAGCGCTTCTGGGCCCTGCTGCCGGCCGAGCTTCTCGTCGGCCGCGTGTTCCTTGCCGACGAAGCGCACCGGGTGATCCTGACCGCGATAGCGTCCGGCGATCCCGCCAAGGCCAGGTCAGCCGTGGTCACGCACCTGCGCGACGGCGTCCAGCTCATGGTCGGGAGAGTGGTCCCGGACGACCCGTCGCCCGACGACCTGGGCGCTTGATTATCGCGGGACTCGACCATCTGGCGCCTCGATTATCTGGGAACGGGCTGGCCCTCCCAGCTGCCCTCGCAAGGCCGCGGCCACGGCCGGGACCGTCAGGCCAGCCAGAACGGCCGGAACTCCTCGAATGGCGGCTCGCGTGGCGCGTCCGGCAGCCGCAGGGCCCGGCAGCGAGGCACCGGGATGCCTGCGGGATCGCGGCCGATGGTCCGGAACGTTCCGCGGGCAAACGCCTCAGGAATCGCCCGCCAGCCCAGGTTCTCCTCGTAGTAGCGAACCGCGCTGCGGACCGACGGTGCCCAGTCGTCGTCCGCCACGACCAATCCGCCCGGCCGCACGATCTTGCGCAGGAAGTAGAGATCGACGAACACCTCGTGGAACCGGTGACTGCCGTCGACAACTGCCGCGTCGGCAACCGTACCTTCGGCCAGCAGTCGTGGCAGCGCCATAGACGACGGGGCGAGCACAAGGCTGGCGATCGACTCCAGTCCCGCGTCACGTAGCAGG
>JASHTT010000044.1 GCA_030040415.1 Streptosporangiaceae bacterium
ACCGCGAAGTCGCACATGACAGAGGAGTAGTCGGTGATGAGCACGTCGCTGGCCAGGAACAGCTCGGCGATGTCTGGGTAGGCACTAACGTTCAGGACGAAGCCAGGCCGGACGTCCGCTGGCATGTCGTCGGCCATCAGGTGATGTCCCCTGACCAGATCACGTAATCGTCACCGAGCTGGCGCCACGCGCCGGCCAGGTCGAGCTGGAAGTCGAACCGGTACCGGCCAGACGCGTCGAATTGGTTGTCGCGCCAGGTCGGCGCGTAGAGCACCACGCGCTTGCCGGGCGGCACGCCAAGCCGCTCGCGCACCCGCGCGGCGAGCAGGCCGGCGTCCGGGCTGCGCAGCAAGTCGTTTCGGGGGTAGCCGGACTCGCAGATTTCCCCGTCATAGCGGAACGCGCGCCGCATGATCGGCGTGCTGAACGGGTTCGGCGACAGCAGCAGATCCCACTTGGCCGCGTCCCTGGCAAGGTGCTCGTTGTACCGGCCGCCGTGCGCGAACTGCGGCCGCGGCACGTCGAAGCCAATCTTCTTGAGCAGCGTGCCGTGCCAGGTCTGCACGTAGACCTGGCCTGGGCGCTTGCCGAACCGGGCGGGCATGTCGTCGTTAGAGATCAGGTACTTCGACCGGGCAAGCGCATCCCAGTAGGCCTCCGTGTGGGCCAGCACTGCCCTTGCTCCGTCCGGCACCGGCACCGACCAGTCGGTGACAACCCAGACGTGCTCACGCCGGTCGCCGCGACGGCGCAGTTCTTCGCTGATGCCGAGCGGGTTGTCGCTGCACTGCTTGCCCTGGAAGCTGATGAACACGACGCTGTCCCGCAACGGCCGCCGCTGTCGCGCCGGGTAGTAGAGGTCGCGCACCAGCTTGCGCTGGACCGGTCCGCTGTCGGCGAATCGCAGGTCCGTGCCGATGACTAGCACCGGCCGACCGCCCTGGCCGACCGTCAACGCGTAGGTCTTGCCGCCGAGCTGCAACTTCGCGGCGGCGACAGCACTGTCGCAGACCGGCAAAACGGTGGTGCCCGCAGCGAGGTCGCGGCCGTCGGGGCTCGGTCCGCCCGGCGGGCCGAGCGGGCCCGCCGGGCGGACCACCAGCTGCCACTCGCCGTTCCGCAACGGCAGCCGGTCACCAAACAACGGCATCGCGGCGGCGGGGATGCCGAGGCTGAACTGGCCGTCGTTCCGCGTTATCGGCAGCACGTACCTCTCCGGCGACTCCTGCCGGGACAGCACCGCCTCGAAGGCCTGCCCGGGCGCGCCGGAGTAGCTACCGCGGAGCGTCAGGGTGCCGTCAGCCGACCACGACGCCTCCTCGACGACCGGCCGGAGCGTGCGGCGCACGATCGACGCGCTGCCGTCGCGGGCTGGCTCGACAGCCACCTCATCCGGGCCGAGCCCGAACCTGAACGTCCCGGCAGCCGGAAACGCCACGTCCGCCTGGCTGCCGTCGGCCGACAGCGCGACTAGCTGCGGCTCCCGCCCCGGCCTTGCCTCCCGCAACAGTTCCGCAGGCACGACCGCGCGCAGCCGCTGGCCGCCACCGGCGAGCGGCTCTCCCGTGGTGCGCAACGGCTCGGCAGCATCAGCACCCGGCCAGCGGAGCGCGAGCTTGCCGTACCGGAAGCTGGCGTCGGCCGTCAGCACCAGGCCTTCTTCGCCCAGCTCGCAGCCGCGCAGTTCGGCCGGCGTCCGGTCCAGCCGGATGCGCAGCCGAAGGCCCGCCCACCGGGCACCGAGCCGCAGGCCGGGTGCCACCTGCCTGGCGGTCGGGCCGGCGGCAACCGTCGGCGCCGGGGAATGCACCCTGACCGCCCGCCAGGTTCCCCGGCCGCGGACCAGCATCAGGGCGTCCCAGTCGCCGGTCAGCCACCGCCCGCCAAGCCTGAACCACCGAGGGTTGATGGCGCAGCGGAAGCCCGCCCAGTCGTAGCCGAAGCGGTCCTGCCCGGACTCCGCCTTGGCCGCCAGGTTCCGGAACGACCTGGCAGGAACGATGATCGGCGGCCTGCCCTTCGTCAGCGGCCGCAGCAGCATGATCTTGTTGGTCTGCCAGCGCTCGCTGAGGTCGATCGACGGCACGTAGGCGTACCCGGAGATGACCAGCTTGCCGTTCTCCCAGCCGATGCTCTGCACCCCGATCATGGGGTCCAGCTCCCGCCATCCGACCTTGTACACGCTCGCCGGGATCCGCGCGCTGGCGTCGTTCCGGAAAGGCAGGTCCGCCCTCAGCCGACCGCGTTCCCTGACCACCGGCACACGGGTCAGCGGATGTTCATAGAGGGAACGGGAGTACTCAAGCAACTCGGCTTGCATCCGGCGGGCCACCAGGTGGTAGCCGAGCCGGTGGGTGGACGGCAGCCGGCCCAAGACGCTGTCGTCCACCTGACTCAGGTACCGCCCAGTCAGGTCGATGAACTCGGCCACGTACTCCGGGCTGGCCCGGCTCAGGTCCGGCACGTATAGCCACAGGTCGTTGAACAAAGCCTTGCGCTGGTGCTCGGCGACAAGCCTGGCCGGGCCGCGATCGCGCAGGAACGCGTCGATGGCGAGCAACGCCGTGATCCGGTCTCGGAAGTTCTGCAGGCTGCCACGCGACTGGGTGATCGACCGCCCGCCCTGTCGTTCCCGCCAGTAGTAGATCGTGTCCGGAATGGTGTCCACGGCGCGGGCCAGCACGTGCGCCTTGGTCATGAGCTGCAGGTCTTCCCAGACCATGCCCTCCGGAAAGGTCAGGTGATTCGAATCCCAGAACGACTTGCGGAACATCTTGTTCCAGACAGACACGTCGAAGAACAGGCTGTCGTTGCGGCTGATGTGCGTGCCGGTCAGCCTGGTCTTGACCGCGCGCGCGTGCATCGGCGACGGGGTCAGGCCATCCGGCGTGAAGCGCAGCACGCCGCCGGAGACGAAGTCTGAACCCGACGTGCGCAGCATGCCGAGCATGCGTTCGAGCGAGTCGCTGGGCAGCACGTCGTCGGCGTCCACGAAGGACAGGTATTCGCCGCGTGCTCGTTCTATCCCCCGGTTGCGGGCGTAGCCGGGCCCCCCGTTGCTGACCCGCAGGAGGGTGAACCGAGGATCGGCCGCGGCCTGAGCGGCTGCGATCTGCGCACTGCCGTCTGTCGAGCCGTCATCGACCATGACGACCTCGAGGTCACGCAGCGACTGTTCGGCGATAGACGTCAGGCAGTCAGCGAGCAGGTCCTCGTTGTTGTAGAAGGGGACTACGACGCTGATAAGCGGGGCGCCGGGCATCGCTCACTCGCCGCGCCAGTTCGGCGCCCGCTTCTCCGCGAACGCCATCGCCCCTTCTCGCGCGTCCGCCGAGGTGAACACCGGGCCGATGATCTCTCCCTGCCGGGCGAACGCCGAGGC
>JASHTT010000446.1 GCA_030040415.1 Streptosporangiaceae bacterium
ACGCAGACCGGCCGCTGGGTGCAGACATCGGCAGGCTGGCGGGAGGACAATGGCTCAGCCAAGGCTGATCAGGTTCCGTCAGGGCTGCGGCCCGCCGCATCCACAGCCGGTCCGGTCCGCTGGGATCCGGTACCTCCGCCGGTCAGGCACCTCGCCGGGGCCAGTCCGCCGGGTCCACTGCGTTCGGTCTGCTCGGCCGGGTCGGCCGGGTCGGCTCAGTGGTGTCCGCCGCCGCTGGGTCAGCCGGGTCCGGTCCGCCGGACTGCGCCCTTGCGGGGTTCGGTCGCCGCTCGCGGGGTGACATACCGGCACCAGGTGGCGGCAAGTGAAACTAGTGAATACTATATTCCCTAGTGACTTAGGAGGTTTATATGTCGGTCGCTTCGGTGGGACGCGAAGCAGCGCAGCATGATAATCCGGACGGCACAGTCGGACGCGGCTTGCAAGCCGGGCTCGGAGTCAGCCCGGAACGGCAGCAGCAGATAGGCGAAGTGCTGCGCGGCGTCGCCCCCTCCGACGACCGGCTCTCCGGCACGCAACTGCGCTCGATCACCTCCACGCTCGCCGGCCGGCGGGACTTGTGGTCGGACCTTGTGGTGCGCGACCCCGACGTGCGCTGGTACCTGCCGCTGCACAGGTCCCCGTCCTGCGACGTCTGGCTGCTTGCCTGGGAACGTGGCCAGGACACCGACTGGCACGACCACGGCGGGTCTTCCGGGTCCTTCGCGGTGGCCGAGGGGAGCCTGCTTGAGCAGTACCGCGTCGCGAGCGGGCGCCGGCTGAGTCATCGGCGGCTCGAGGCGGGCCAGGCGGTGGCCTTCGGGCCCGGTCACATGCACGACGTCTCGCACGGCGGAACCGGCTCTGCCACGAGCATCCACGCGTACTCACCGCCGCTTGTCGCGATGACCTACTACACCTCCACCGACCATGGCCTCATCGCCAAGCAGACGGTGGCAATCGACGGCCCGGAAGGCGGGCGGGGGCGCGGCGGCGCGGACACCGCGCTCGCGAGGGCGACTGCTTCGGCAGCGAAGCTCAGTTCCGACGCGCTGCCGTCCGGTGCGCCCGGCATCGATGAACTGCTCGCCGAGGCGCGCAGCGGGCTGGAGCGGCTGCGGCCGGAGGCCGCCTTCGCGGCGCTCACCGACGGAGCCGCGCTTATCGACATCCGGCCACTCGAACAGCGGATAGTGGAGGGCGAGGTACCAGGCGCGATCCTCATCAGTCGCAACGTGCTCGAGTGGCGACTCGACCCGAGCAGCGAGGCACGCATCCCCGCGCTCGCCAGGGCTGACCTGCGCATCATCGTGATGTGCTCGCAGGGTTACGCGTCTTCGCTCGCCGCCGCTTCGCTGCGACGCCTCGGCCTCGCCGAAGCCACCGACCTGGACGGGGGGTTCCAGGCCTGGAAGGCCGCTGGCTTGCCCACCCAGCCGGCCCGGGCTATCGCCTAGTCGCGCGTCCTGAGCTCGCCACCGCCGACACCCTCACAGTTTCGAAGCGACAAACGCCAGTAAAAGGGCGGTGAATTGCCAACAAGGCGTCAGCGTGTCAGTGTGTCGGCCGGAATCCGGCGCGGCGATTACCAGGAGTCCGTGCCGAACGAGTCGCCTTCTGCCCCGCCGGATGCTGCCAGCAGCGCCAGGTCCGCATCGACCATCATGCTGACGAGTTCCTCGAACCCGATCTTGGGCTCCCAGCCGAGTTCCTCCCGCGCCTTCGTCGGGTCCGCGCAGAGCCGGTCGACCTCGGCCGGCCGGATGAACGCGGCGTCGGTCACCACGTGGTCGCGCCATTCCAGGCCAGCGGCACGAAACGCCTGGTCGACAAGTTCCTCGACGGTGTGCGTCACACCGGTCCCGATCACATAGTCGGCAGGCTCGTCCCGCGCGAGCATCAGCTGCATCGCGCGCACGTAGTCACCTGCGAAGCCCCAGTCCCGGCTGGCATGCATGTTGCCCAGCCGCAGTTGCCGCTCGTAGCCCAGCTTGATCTTGGCGACGCCCAGCGAGACCTTGCGGGTGACGAACTCCGCGCCGCGCCGGGGCGACTCGTGGTTGAACATCACCCCCGACACCGCGAACATGCCGTACGACTCGCGGTAATTCTGCGTCAGCAGATGCCCGTACACCTTCGCGACGCCGTACGGGCTGCGCGGGTGGAACGAGGTCTGCTCGTTCTGGGGCGACTGGTTAACCTGGCCGAACATCTCCGAGGTCGACGCCTGATAGAACCTGATCTGGCCTCGGCCCGGGCTGCGCGACGCGCTGATGCCGCTGCACACCCTGATTGCCTCGAGCACCCGGAGCACGCCGAGGCCGGTGACCTCGCCGGTGAGCTCGGCCTGCTGCCACGACATCGGGACGTAGGAGATCGCGGCGAGGTTGTAGACCTCGTCGGGCTGTACCTTCTCCACCGCAGCGATAAGGCTGCCCTGGTCGAGCAGATCGCCGCGGACCAAGTGCACGTCGCCAAGCAGCTGCCGCAGGTGCCGGACGCGAGGGTTCGCCTGGCCGCGGACTAGGCCCCACACTTCATAGCCCAGATCGGCCAGGTGCTCGGCAAGATAAGAGCCGTCCTGGCCAGTGATTCCGGTGATCAGCGCGCGTCGTGTCAGCGGAGCCTCCGTCCCAGCGCTTGCGCGCCGTTTAATCCTTGTCGCGGCAGCTTACAGATATAACTTGAGGCCGGCACACTCCGCGGGTCGTTCCCGCCCGGGCGCAGCCGGCCTCAGCCAGTGCGCCGGCTTACGAGTGGGGCCTAACGGCACGCGAGTTACCCGCTTGGTAGTGTTCGCTGCCGAGGGGGCTTACGCGCGGGTAACCGACGGCCAGTCGGCCAATGGCGAGACAGGAGGCGCGAGCCTGCGTGCACACCGCAGACGCGACAGATGACCCGCTTCGCGTGGCGCTGATCTCCTACCGCAGCAAACCCCACTGTGGCGGGCAAGGCATCTTCGTCCGGCATCTCTCCAGGGAACTGGCAGCGCTCGGCCACCACGTCGAGGTGATCTCCGGCCAGCCCTACCCCGAACTCGAACCGGGCCCGGTGCTAAGCGAGCTGCCCAGCCTCGACCTGTACCGGGATGACGACCCGTTCCGCACGCCGCACCTGCGCGAGTACCGGGACTGGATCGACGTGCTCGAGGTCGCGATGATGTGGACGGCCGCGTTTCCCGAGCCGCTCACCTTCAGCCTCCGGGCTCTGCGCGCACTGCGCGAGCGCCGCGGCGACTTCGACGTGGTGCACGACAACCAGGTGCTCGCCTACGGCAACCTCGGCATCTGCGGCACCAGCATCGGCGGCATCCGCATTCGCGGCATCGGCCTGCCGATGGTGACCAGCATCCACCACCCGATCAGCGTGGACCGCAGGATCGAGTTGCAGGCCGCACACGGCCTGTCCAAGATTCCCAAGTGGCGGTGGTACTCGTTCGTCCGCATGCAGGGCCGGGTGGCGCGCAGATCCGGCATTGTGATGACCGGCTCCGAGTCCTCCAAGGCCGACATCCTGCGCGACTTCCGCGTCCCCGAATCGAACGTCAAGGTCGTCCCCCTCGGCGTGGATACCCGGCTGTTTCATCCGCGCCCGGAACCACGCGTTCCCGGCAAGATCGTCGCCGTCGCCAGCGCGGACTCGCCGGTGAAGGGCGTCGCGACGCTGCTGCGGGCATTCGCCAAGCTGGCCGTCGAGCGCGACGTGTCGCTAACCCTGGTGAGCAAGCTCGTGCCGGAAGGCCCGACGGAGCGGCTGCTCGGCGAGCTGTCGCTGGCCGGCAAGGTCCAGTTCGTGAGCGGCATCAGCGACGAGGAACTGGCGGTGCTCGTCGCGAGCGCGGAGATAGCAGTGGTCCCGTCGCTGTACGAGGGCTTCT
Source organism: Streptosporangiaceae bacterium (assembly GCA_030040415.1). Lineage (GTDB taxonomy): Bacteria > Actinomycetota > Actinomycetes > Streptosporangiales > Streptosporangiaceae > JAJYUU01. The sequence goes on from JASHTT010000446.1 coordinate 3,878, forward strand.
CGCTGCCCGCGGTCGAGCACATGGCCTCAGGCACCCCGCTGGTCGCCAGCCGGACCGGCGCGCTGCCCGAGGTCACCGGCGATGCCGCGGTGCTGGTCACGCCGGGCGACCCTGAGGAACTTGCCGCTGCGCTGCGGACCTTGCACGACTCGCTGGCGCTGCGCGAACGGCTGTCGCAGGCCGCGCTCGACCGGGTGGCGCAGCGGTTCGCGTGGACCGCGGTGGCCAGGGCGACGGTCGCCGAGTACCGCCGCGCAATCGCCGCCAAGGCGGCGCCGTGCTGACTGTCGACTTCCGCCGCTTGCCAGATTTGACGGGAACGAGCCTGCTCGACCTGGGCTGCGGAGCAGGGCGGCACGCTTTCGAGGCTGCGCGCCGCGGCGCGCAGGTGGTTGCGCTGGATGCCGACCGAGGCGAACTGGATCGCGTGCTGGCCGTCGCTGCGGCGATGGCCGAGGCCGGCGAGGTGCCAACGGGCGCCGCGATCAGGCCGGCGGCCGGGGACGCCACCGCGATGCCGTTCGCTGACGACACCTTTGACGTCGTGATCGCATCCGAGGTGCTCGAGCACATCCCGGCAGACGCGACCGCGTTCGCCGAGATCGCCAGGGTGCTGCGGCCGGGCGGTGTGGCCGCGGTCACCGTTCCGGCGTGGCTGCCAGAGCGAGTCTGCTGGCTGCTGTCCGACGACTATCACAACACTCCGGGCGGGCACGTCCGGATCTTCACCAGGCAGGAACTGCACGTCAAGCTGGCCAGGGCTGGCCTTGCCCCGGAAGGCCAGCACCACGCGCACGGCCTGCACTCGCCGTACTGGTGGCTCAAGTGCGCCGTAGGCGTGCATGACGACGACCACCCGCTGGCCAGTGCCTACCACAAGCTCCTCGTCTGGGACATCATGCGCAAGCCGGCGGTGACCAGGGTGGCCGACAAGGCGCTGAACCCGCTGATCGGTAAGAGCCTGGTCATCTACGCGACCAAACCGCCTCGGGCTGCGCCGCCGCCGGCGGCGCAGCCCGACACCAGCGCCACCGCGAGCACCAGCATCGACTGCAGGACGCCCGAAGGCACTGCCGCCTCGGAGACGCTGCATGCCACAGCCTGAGCGGCTGGCGGCTGCGCCAGCGGGCGAGGACGGCTGGATACCCGAGGTGGCCGGCATCCTCACCGCCGATCAAGTGCTCGCCACCGGCCGGGCGATCGCCGACGGTCAGGCGGCCGACGGCTCGATCGGCTGGCCCGACGGGCACGTCGACGCGTGGAACCACGTCGAGTGCGCGATGGCGCTGTCCGCCTGCGGGCTGCGCGGCGCCGCACGGCGGGCCTACGCGTGGCTCGCCGACGCCCAGCAGCCGGACGGTTCGTGGCAGGTGCGTCCGGCAGATGGCGCTGTCGGCGACCGCACCACGGAGAGCAATCACGCCGCGTATTGCGCTGTCGGCATCTGGCATGAACTGCTCGTCACCGGCGACGACGCGTTCGCCGCCGCGATGTGGCCGGCGGTGCGCTCCGCCATCGAGTTCGCGCTTGGCCTGCAGCGGCCGCGCGGCGAGATCATCTGGCGGCGGCACGCAGACGGCACGCCGGACACCTACGCCCTGCTTACCGGCAGTTCCAGCATGTACACGAGCCTGCGCTGCGCGATCGCACTCGCCGACCACGTGGCCGATCCGCAGCCGGACTGGGAGCTCGCCGCCAGCCAGCTTGCGCACGCGGTGGCGTGTCACGGCGAGGCATTCGCCGACAAGAGCCGGTTCTCGATGGACTGGTACTACCCGGTTCTCGGGGGGCCGGTGCGCGGTCAAGCAGCGGAGCGCCAGCTCGCGTCGGGCTGGGAGGAGTTCGTCGTTCCCGGCCTCGGCGTGCGCTGCGTCAGGGACGAGCCGTGGGTAACGGGAGCCGAGACCTGCGAGCTAGCTATAGCGCTGGATGCGATCGGCCAGCGCGACGAGGCACTCGCGCAGTTCGACGTCATTCAGCACCTGCGCGATCCGGCCGGCGGGTATTGGACCGGCTGGCAATTCGCCAACCAGCGGCACTTCCCCAACGAGCAGAGTAGCTGGACGGCCGCCGCGATCGTGCTCGCCGCCGACGCGCTG
>JASHTT010000447.1 GCA_030040415.1 Streptosporangiaceae bacterium
TGTGGCTGGTAACCAGCCCGTCGCAGGCCGCCGCCTCCAGCTCACTGCCTATCTTCCTGCGAGCGTCCAATGCCGCCGGATCAACTCGGCTTGGCGCACCCGCTCCTCGAAGGGCACGACCCGGGCAGGCTCGGCCGGCGGGAACGGACCTGCCGTCTTTGGAACTACGTGGAAGTGGACGTGCGGCACCGTCTGGAACGCCGCAACGCCGTTGTGCTGCTGCACGAGGACCCCAGCGGGGTCGAACGCTGCTCTGACCGCCCGGGCGGCCGCCGTCACCGCGTAAGCCAATGCGGCTTCTTCCTCGGGGGTCAGGTCGAAGATCGTCTCGACGTGGCGCCGTGTGGCCACGAGCAGATGTCCGGGCATGCCGCCGAGCGGGACCGGCGTCAGGAACGCGAAGGTGAGCTCGTCTTCGGCGACTACCGCTGGCGGACCATGGGTTCCGTAGCGTCCGGCGTAGTTCTCGCAGAAAGGGCACGGGTCGCGGGCCGGCACTTCGAAAGCCCCATCGGATGCGCGGTCACCGACCAGCGACGCGAGCCGCAGCTTCTCGGCGATGCCCGCCAGCATCTGCCGGGCGACGGCCTGGTCGAGTCCCAGGCGCAGCCCGACCGTAGCAAGATCGCCGGCCGTATGCATCGCGTCCAGGACCGCCCACTCCGCGGCGGACAGGGGATGCGCCGGGCCAGCGGCGGAGCTATCCGTCGCGGTCAACCGTGCTGGTCCTGCATCGGACATCCCGGTCAGTTGATGTCAAATTCATTGCCTTCCGGATCCTTCATGCCGACCGCATAGTGGTCGAGCCCTTCCTCAGACAACGCGCCAGTGATGGTGGCACCCAGGCCGGCCAGCCGGCTTGCCTCCGCGTCGACTCGCTTCTTGCGAGCCACGATCGGGTCCGTCCACTCGCCGCTGGCGCGGATATCGAGATGCAGTCGGTTCTTGACGACTTTGGCAGCCGGGACGGAATGGAACCAGATGCTCGGCCCGCGGCCGTCCGGATCGCTGATCCTGTCAGCTCCCTCTACCAGTTCCTCTTCGGGCACGCCGAGCTCGCGATAGAAGTCGTTCCAGGTATTGAAGCCAGCGGGGGCGGGCGCGAGCTGATAGCCGAGCGCGGCGGCCCAGAACCGAGCCAGCCGGTCCGGGTCGGCACAGTCGATGACCAGCTGAAAGCGGACAGGCACCGGTTCCTCCCAAGGCTGTCTGTCAGCTACCGGGATTGACAAGATACTCTCCAAAAGAGCCTGTGCCGGGGCTGGAGGTGATGCGCCATCGTGGTCCGCGCGATCATGCTGTCGCCGCCGGGTGCCGGGAAGGGCACGCACAGCGAGTGGCTGACGCTGCATACGGGCGCCGCGCACATCTCCGCCGGAGACATGCTGCGGGCGGAGGTGGCGCGTGGGTCGGACCTCGGCCGGCAGGTGGCCGCCTACACCGAGCGGGGCGATCTTGTCCCCGACGAGCTGATCTTCCGCATCCTGGCGCCGGCCGTCGTCGCCGCGGCCCGGCACACCGGGGGTTACGTGCTTGACGGGTTCCCGCGAACGATGCCGCAGGCCCTGCGGGCAGCGCAGTTCGGCGCCGACCTCGCGCTCACCAGCAACGCCGTGATCTATCTGACAGCGCCCGAGGAAGAACTCGTCAGCCGACTGCTGGACCGGGCGCGGCGTGACGGCCGGACCGACGACACGCTAGGCGTAATCCGGCACCGGCTCGCGGTCTTCGCCAAGGAGACCGCGCCGCTGGTCGACTATTACCGCGGTCGCGGCATCCTGCTCGAGCTGAGCACTGACCGCCCCGAAGCGGAGGTGCAGGCAGATCTCCTGGACTGGCTCAGCGCCCGCGGACTGATGCCGCCCGTGGCGGCGGAGTCCGGGCCGGATCATGCGGACCGAGCGGGAGCTACCCTGCCGCGGACCTAGGTCGACTGTGCCGGTCGGCAAGTAATGGGAATGCCTCGGTGGTGCGTTGAATGGGTGTGGGGACCCAGCAACTGGACTTCGCGGAGTTCTACCGCGGCACCGCCGACGAGTGCCTGCGGGCTGTCCTGGTCAGCGTCGGTGACCAGGACACGGCACAGGAACTGGTGGATGAGGCTTACGCCCGCGCCTGGGCGTCCTGGCGCACCGTCAGCAGGCATCCGGCACCCAAGGCCTGGGTGGTCCGGACTGCGCTGAACGCGAGCATCTCCCGGTGGCGACGCCGCCGGCGGGAAGTGCCCGTGCCCGACCCGGCCAAAGTCGCCGACCTGCCCGCAACCAGCGGGCCATTGGTCAGCCTGGTCGACCCGCGGATCAAGGCAGCGCTGCTGCGACTGCCTGCCCGACAGCGGCAGGTGGTCGCACTGCGGCTGATTCTCGATCTGGACACCGCTCGCACAGCGGAAGTGCTCGGCATCGCGCCAGGCACCGTCATGGCCCATCTGGGCCGCGCACTGGCAGCGCTGCGGCATGACCTCCAGTCCGAACTAACGCAGGAGAACAGATCATGAACGACTACGACCTGAGCACGATGGTGCGCGAGTCGGTCGCCGATATCCACTCGGCCACGCCTGTGGCACAGATCATCAGCCAGGGCCGCGCGGTCCGCGCCCGGCGCCGGATTCCCAGCGCGGTCACTGGGCTGGCTGTGATCACGGCCGCGGCAGCGGTCCTGGGCCTGGGCCTGTCCGGGGCCTTCGGCTCGGCCTCGGCCCACCGGGCCGGCGCTTTCGAGACCGCGGCCTTCACCCTTGTCAAGCACGCCAACGGCACGGCCACGCTGACCATCCACCCGAATGAGCTACTCGACACCGCGGCCCTGCAGAGCGACCTGCACCAGGACGGCATCCCGGCACTGGTCAACTCCGGCAGCTTCTGCTTCTCAGATCCCAAGCCGGCCGGCTTTGCGCAGGTGGTGTCCTTCTATCCGATGCCCAGTCCGCAGGTGCGCAACACGCCGCCGGGACAGGCCACCATTACCTTCCACCCGGCGGCCATGCCAGCGGGCACGGAACTCAGCTTCGGCGTCTTCCAGCTGAGCTCCGGGGGGCAGCAGGCCGACTTCGCGCTCATCGACGCGACCTCCTACACCTGCACCAGCAGCCCGCCACCGTTTTCCTCTCGCGACGGCGTGGAGCTCCTGACTGGCAGCCCGGCCGGATAGCTTCGGCACGCACATAGGAACGAGTAGGCCCGGGCCAGAGACAGCGTCTCTGGCCCGGGCCTCTTGACGGGCTCCGAGAGGTGCCATACTGTCTTAGCAGCCTAAGACAGTGGAGCGTTGACGTGATCAGGTTCCGGGTGGACTGGCGATCCGGGGTGCCGCCCTACCAGCAGATCGCACAGCAGGTGCGGCAGGCGCTGCGAATGGGCGTGCTCGACGTGGGCGACCAGCTGCCGAGCGTGCGAGAGGTCGTCGCGGCGGCAGTGGTGAACGCCAACACGGTGCTGAAGGCCTACCGCGACCTGGAGCGCGAGGGCCTCGTCGAGGCGCGTGCCGGCCAGGGCACGTTCGTGCGGGCCCGGCCGCCGGGTCCGCCACCCGGCACGCACTCGCGGCTCGGCCGCGCTCTGGCTAGCTGGGTTCGGCAGGCACGTGCCGCGGGCCTGGACGACGAGGCGATCGAGTCGCTGCTGCGGGTCACGCTGCAGGCGCCGGCCGAGGAGGACATCGCATGACCGCCGTGATCGAGACCAGCGGGCTGACCAAGCGATACGGGCGGGTCACAGCGCTGAGCGATTGCACGATCAGCGTCCCCGAGGGCCGGATATCCGCGCTCGTCGGACCGAACGGCGCGGGCAAGACCACGCTGCTGCGGCTCCTTGCCGGGCTCGCCACGCCGACCACAGGCCAGGCCACAGTGCTCGGCGGCACGCCTCGCCAGGACCCGGCATACCTGGCGGAGATCGGCTTCCTCGCCCAGGATGCCCCGCTATACCGGCGGCGGACCGCCGAAGACCACATCGGCATCGGCGCCCACTTGAACCCGCGCTGGGACGGCGGGTCCGTGCGGGAGCGGCTGAGCAGGGTGCGGATACCGCTGG
>JASHTT010000448.1 GCA_030040415.1 Streptosporangiaceae bacterium
CGCCCGGCATAACGGCCACCCCGACCTGATCCGCGAGCGAATAGACGACGTCGTAGGGGAGTGAGCCCTTGTCCCAGCCGGGGGCTACCTCAGTGCACCGGGGATACGACAGCGCACCGGGGATACGACAGTGCACCGGGCATACGACAGAATGAGGCAACGTGAGTGTCCCGCGAGCCCGGATCGCGATCATCGGCGGTGGGCCGGGCGGATATGAGGCGGCCCTGGTCGCCGCGCAGCTCGGCGCCGAGGTCACCGTCGTCGAGAGGGAAGGCCTCGGCGGAGCATGCGTGCTCACCGACTGCGTGCCCTCCAAGACGTTGATCGCCACCTCCGGGCTGATGACGGCCATGGCTGGCGGCGCTGACCTCGGCATTGGTCGCCGCGACGGGAACGAGCCGGCAGCCATCGACGCCGCACGCCTGTACGCGAGGGTCCGCGCCCTGGCGAGGGCGCAATCGGCCGATGTCACGGCCCGGCTGGCGGCCGAAGGGGTGAAGGTCCTGTCTGGCGCAGGCAGGCTCGCCGGGCCGCGGACCGTAGTGGCGGGCGATACCGAGATCGAGGCGGACGCAGTGCTGATCGCCACCGGCGCCGAGCCGCGAGTGCTGCCGGGATCCGAGCCCGACGGCGAGCGGATCCTGACCTGGCGGCAGATCTACGACCTGGCGGAGCTCCCGGAGGAGCTGATCGTCGTGGGCTCGGGCGTGACTGGCGCCGAGTTCGCCGGCGCCTACCAGGCGCTCGGGTCACAGGTGACGCTGGTGTCCTCCCGCGACAGGGTGCTGCCGCACGAGGACGCGGATGCCGCCGCGGTGGTCGAGGACGTGTTCCGGCGACGCGGCATGACAGTGCTCGGCCGATCGCGAGCCACCGGCGTCCGGCGCGCCGGGATGGGCGTCGAAGTTGAACTGCAGGACGGCAGGCTGCTGCACGGCTCGCATTGCCTGCTCACGGTTGGCATGGTGCCGTGCACGAGGGGTCTCGGGCTGGCCGAGGCCGGGATTGCCTTGGACGAGCGCAATTTCGTGGTGGTCGACAAGGTGTCGCGAACGTCGGTGCCCGGCGTGTACGCGGCGGGCGACTGCACTGGGGTGCTGATGCTCGCCTCGGTAGCCGCCATGCAGGGCAGGATCGCCATGTGGCACGCTCTCGGCGAGGCGGTGAACCCGCTTCGGCTCAGCAATGTGGCCGCGACCATCTTCACCGAGCCGGAGATCGCGACCGTCGGTGTCACGGAGCAGGCCGTGGCCGCGGGGGACGCGGTTGTGGTCAAGCTGCCGCTCGCGACGAACGCCAGGGCGAAGATGCAGGGCTTCGAAGACGGGTTCGTGAAGCTGTTCGCGAGGCGTAGCAGCGGCATCGTGCTCGGTGGCGTTGTCGTGGCGCCGCGGGCCAGCGAACTGATCCTGGCGGTGTCGCTGGCGGTCGAGCGGATGCTGACGGTCGACCAGATTGCGCATACCTTCGCCGTCTACCCGTCGCTGTCGGGCTCCATCACCGAGGCGGCTCGCAGGCTCATGCAGCCGGCCGAGGGAAGTGCCGACTAGCGATGTCGGCGACCGGTTGCTGACTTGCCGAGGCGCCAGCCGGTGGTGACTACGATCGTAACCGGGGGTAGCCGCCGGAGGCGCCGATGAGTGAGTCAGTACCGGGAGGTATCAGCCAGGTAAGCGACCCGGCTCCGGATGTGGAGTACAGGCTGAGTCCGGAGTACCGGCGCCCGATGCTGGTCAGGTGCGCGGTCTCGGCGGTCCTGACGGGGATCTGCCTGGCCTCACGGAATGCGACGCTGGAAGACGCCGCATACGCCACTGGAGCCCTGGCCGTGATCTTCGGCATCTTGTACCTGTGGCGGGGCAGGTTCGCGACGAAAGTCACTGGCCGCGGCGTCGAAGTGCACGGCTACTTCAACCACTTCGTGCCGTGGGACGCTATCCGTGGCATCGAGGTGGTCAGCTTCGGCGGTGGGGATCTGCCAGCGGGCCAGGACTACGGCGGCCAGCTGTACTCGAGCACCAGCATGAGGGGGACGGGCGTCAGGATGGTGAGGGCGTCGCCCAACCGGATGGCGGTGCTGGCAGCCATCAAGCTCGTCCGGGCCAATGGCCGCAAGCTGCGACTGCGCGCGCCGCTTGTCAGCGGCTGGGCGGCAGACCCCGACTTCACCGACAAGGCTAGGCAGCTTGAGCAGCTCTGCGCCAAGTACGGGCGCGGAGCCCTTGGCTAGTGCCGCTGAGTGCTGATCGGCGGCGACTACGATGTAGGACGGGATACCCGCCCGGAGCGCCGATGAACGAGTCAGTACCAGCGGAGTCGAGTTCAGCGTGCGATTCAGCGCCCGATGTCGAGTACCGGTTGACTCCCGGGTACCGGCGGCCGATGCTGATCAAGTTCGCGGTGGCTGCGGTTGTCACGGTCCTCTGCGCGATCTCCCGCGACTCCATCCTGGAAGTCGCCGCCTACGCCACCGGAGCCGTGGCGGTAGTCTTCGGCGTCCTGTACCTGTGGCAGGGCAGGTTCGCGACGAAGGTGACCGGCCGCGGCATCGAGGTGCGCGGTTACTTCGACCACTTCGTGCCGTGGGAGGTCGTCCGCGACATCGAGGTGAACTCACGGATCCCCTGGCTGGCAATGATCCCGGACGCTAGTGCCCGGATATATCCGGGCAGCATCGATGCCCGGGTAATGCCGGAGGCGCACGACGGGCTCGGCGACCGCACGGCGCCGGGCCTTCGTGGTTTGCGAGTCGCGTCGATCAACGTGGTGCGGGCCGACGGCAGCAAGGTGCGGCTGCGCGCACCGCTGTTCAGCGGCTCGGCGCCGGACCCCGACTTCTACAACAAGGTGGAGCAGCTCGACCAGATCTGCATGCGGTCTGGCCGGGGCGCGATCGGCTGAACCAGCACCCGGCTAGTGCGTCGGCCGACCGATGTCGGGGTCGTCGGGCACGTCGAGGCCGTGCTGGCGCAGTCGGCTCGCCCGGATGTCATCGGCGTAGGCGGCGACGCTGAAGACGCTGCCGCACAGGATGAGCGCGATCATCATCACGGCGAGCCAGGCGGGAGCGGGAGACAGCGTCAGCAGCACGATCGCGAGTACCGCGCAGATTGGCACGATGAGCGCAAGGTGCCTCAGCACCGTCCGGCCGCGCCAGCCGGCATCAGTCAGCTCGTGCCGAACCCAGTCGGTGTTCCCAGCAGGCAGCCGAAACCCAGCCGCGAAGCGCAGCCAGCCGAGCACGCCGGGATCTCCGGCCATCCTGGCCATCACCTGATCTGGCAGATGACCGCGCCCGCTGGCACGGTCTGGCCGACTCCGATGGCCAGGCCAGTGACGGTGCCGTCCTTGTGGGCGACGAGCGGCTGCTCCATCTTCATGGCCTCAAGCACGACCACGGTGTCGCCGGCACTGACCTGCTCGCCGTCGGCCGCCACGATCTTGACGATCGTGCCCTGCATCGGGCTGACCAGCTCGTCGCCGCTCGGCGCGCCGAGAGAGGCACCGGCCCGTCGGCCGCCTGTCCGCCGCCGGGCCTGCCCGGTCGGCGATGCCGGTGACGCGGCGCGGCCGCCCAGATCGGCGGGGACGGTGACCTCGAGCCGCTTGCCGCCGACCTCGACGACGATTCGCTCCCGCGCCTCCGCTGTGTCCGCGCTGGCCGGCTCGCCCTGGTAAGGCTCGAGGTGCGCCGCGAACTCGGTCTCGATCCACCGGGTGTGCACCGCGAACGGCTCAGCGGTGAACGCCGGGTCGTCGACCACTGCGCGGTGAAAGGGCAGCACCGTCGGCATGCCGCCGACTTCGAACTCGGCCAGCGCCCGGCGGGCACGTTCCAGTGCCTGACGCCTGTCGGCGCCGGTCACGATCAGTTTGGCGATCAGCGAGTCGAAAGCCTGCGGCACCGTCATGCCGGCGGTGTAGCCCGCGTCGAGCCGCACGCCCGGACCTGACGGCTGACGCCAGCGGGTGATCGTGCCCGGTGCGGGCAAGAAGCCACGCGCGGGATCCTCGGCGTTGATCCGGAACTCGATCGAATGCCCGCGAAGCTCCGGGTCGCCGTAACCCAGCGGCTGACCGTCGGCGATGCGGAACATCTCGCGCACCAGGTCGATGCCGCTGACCTCCTCGGATACCGGGTGCTCCACCTGAAGCCTGGTGTTGACCTCGAGGAACGAGACCGTCCCGTCCTGACCGACCAGGAACTCGCAGGTACCCGCGCCGACGTAGCCAGCGGCTCGCAGGATGTCCGCCGAGGCTGCACGGAGTTGCTTGTCCTGCTCAGGCGTCAGGAACGGCGCCGGAGCCTCCTCGACCAGCTTCTGGTGCCGTCGCTGCAGTGAGCAGTCCCTGGTGGAGACGATCACGACGTTGCCGCGGCTGTCGGCGAGGCACTGCGTCTCGACGTGCCGTGGCCGGTCCAGGTAGCGCTCCACGAAGCACTCGCCCCGGCCAAACGCGGCCGTGGCCTCGCGGACGGCCGAGTCGAACTGCCCGGCGATCTCCGCCATGGTCCTCGCGACCTTGAGGCCGCGGCCGCCGCCACCAAACGCCGCCTTGATCGCGATCGGCAGGCCGTGCTCGGCAGCGAACGCGGCAGCCTCGGCCGCGTCCCGGACGGGCCCGTCGGTGCCAGGTGCCAGCGGGGCACCCACTTGCCTGGCAATGCGGCGGGCGGCAACCTTGTCGCCCAGCGCCTCGATCGCGGCTGGCGGCGGTCCGATCCAGGTCAGGCCGGCGTTCATGACGGCACGAGCGAAGTCGGCGTTCTCGGCAAGGAAGCCGTAGCCGGGATGAACGGCGTCCGCGCCGCTGCCGGACGCTGCCGTGAGGATCTTGCCGATGTCCAGATAGCTGTCGGCCGCGGTCTGCCCGCCGAGCGCGTATGCCTCATCGGCCATCGTGACGTGCAGCGCGTCCAGGTCGACCTCGCCGTAGACGGCGACGCTGGCGAGCCCGGCGTCGCGGCACGCGCGGACGATCCGCACTGCTATCTCGCCTCGGTTTGCGATCAGGACCTTGCGCACGGGGGTTAGCTCCTCTCGACTGTGAGGAGTCTAGGGCGGGAAAGGCCGGTACGCGTGGCTACCCTCCGGCGGTTGACCTCGTCAGCCGCCGGCCGGCCGAGGGTTACCGTTAGCGCAGCACGGTCACGGCAGCGCGCTCGCCCGCCAGGCACCTGGGCCGGGTCTTAGCACGGGCCGCACCAGCCGGTCACGTGCTGACCATCGGGACGGCGCGGTCGGCGACGTTGCCGCTGGGCCTGGCTGCGCCGCCAGGGTGGTAAGGACGACGGTCAGCGCTGCTAGCTCCGCGGCCGACGGCTCGCCTGCGACAACACGGAAGGCCGGCCTTGCTAGCGGGTCCGCGGGGGGACTGGACATCCGGTCAGCCCTTCGACTTGCCGACGCCGATGCCGAACTGGCGGTGAACCCGCGCCCAGAAGGCGTCCCGCAGCCACTCCCTGGCCTCCTGGTAGGCCCGCAGTGAGAGGCCGAGCTCCTTCTCGGCGTCGACGAGCAACTCCTTGTCGATCACCGGCGGCAGGATCGGTCCCGGCAACAGGTCGCGAAGGTTCTCCTCGCCCCGGGTGTTGAGCCACTTCTGCGCAACGTGCTCGCCGGCCTCCTCCACGCGCTCCCGATCCGGGCCAAGCCTGGCGACGGGCAGATGGGTGACCGGCAGCGGCCGGGACAGAGGCCGCGACGTGTGCCGCTCCCCGAAGACCTGCGACGGGGACGGCGCGACCGGCAAGCTCGCCGAGACGGCAGCGTGCGCGGGCCGCACGACTCCGGGCTCGGTGGCGACGACCGGCGCGTGCTCTGGCTGGAAGATCTGGGTGAAGTAAGGCTCGACGAACGACCGCTCGAGCACCTCCACCGTGTCCGACTCCCAGACGAGGCGCTCAGCCTGGTTCGTGCCGTATGGCGGCTCGACTCCCCACAGGTGGATCCTGACACCGTAGGCCTGCGCCGCCTCGACGGCGGGCACCATGTCCTCGTCGCCGGCCACGAGGACGGCGTCAGTGATTGCCCGGTGCCTGGCCAGCGTCTCCATGTCGGCGCGGATCTGCGCGTCGACGCCCTTCTGCTGGCCTCGGTTGTTGAGGTTGCCGAGCCGCAGCTTGACCCAGGGCATTACGGCCACGGTCCGCTGCTCGTTGGTCGGCACCCTGTCCTTAGCAGCGTCGTACCAGTAAACCCGCAGGAGTTCCCCGCCGATGTGCTCGTTGGCGTGCCGGACTAGGGCCTGGATCAGCTTGTCGGCGTCGACCCGGTACTCCCGCCGGGTTACCGCCCCGAAGAGAAGCTCGCCTGCCGAGGCGTAGATGTACCCTACGTCGACCATTACGGCGTATCTGTACAGTGGCGGCGGCGGGGCGCCGTATTCAGTCATGGCAATAACGACTCTAACCGCAGTTAGCAGGGGGCGGTCCGGCGAACCCGCGCATGTGACGCCAGAGGCCTCGCGCGAGCCGCCGGGCCCGGCAGGCGCGGCAGCGCCGCCCACGCATCGGCCGGGCCGCTGGGCCCCGTTTGAGGGGACCGCTAGAGCGGGATGTTGCCGTGCTTCTTCGGCGGCAGCGTCTGCCGCTTGCTGCGCAGGGCGCGGAGGGCGCGGATGACGTGCGCGCGGGTCTCGGCCGGCCTGATGACCGCGTCCACGTATCCGCGCTCGGCCGCGATGTACGGGTTGAACAGCCTGTCTTCGTATTCCGCGATCTTCTCGCTGCGCAGCAGCGAGCGCTGCTGCGAGTCGGTCACGGCGGCCAGGTCACGCCTGTACAGGATGTCCACGGCACCGTCCGCTCCCATCACGGCGATCTGCGCGGTAGGCCAGGCGAGGTTCACGTCGCCGCCGAGGTGCTTGGACCCCATCACGTCGTACGCTCCGCCGTACGCCTTGCGCGTGATCACGGTGATCTTGGGAACCGTCGCCTCGGCGTAGGCGTAGATCAGCTTGGCGCCGCGCCGGATGATGCCGCCCCACTCCTGTCCGGTACCCGGCAGGAATCCGGGCACGTCCACGAACGTGATCACCGGGACGCTGAAGGCGTCGCAGGTGCGGACGAACCTGGCGGCCTTCTCGGACGCATCGATGTCCAGCGTGCCCGCCGAGTGCATGGGCTGGTTGGCCACGACGCCGACCGGCGACCCGTCCACCCGGCCGAAGCCGACCAGGATGTTCTGCGCGAAGCCAGCGTGGATCTCCAGGAAGTGGCCGTCGTCCAGCACGTGCTCGACGACGGCGTGCATGTCGTAGGGCTGACGCGGAGAGTCGGGGATGAGCACGTCGAGCTCGGCATCGGCGTCGGTGATCTCGAGCAGGGCTGCCGGGTCGTCGGGGGCTGGCGCGGCTGGCGGTTCATCCAGGTTGTTGGACGGCAGGTAGGACAGCAGCTCGCGGGCGAAATCCAGGCAGTCCTGTTCGTCCGCGGCTTGGTAATGCGCGACGCCCGACCTAACGTTGTGCGCGTGTGCGCCGCCCAGCTCCTCCTGACTGACCTCCTCGCCGGTCACCGTCTTGATCACGTCCGGACCGGTGATGAACATGTAGGAGGTCTTGTCGACCATCAGGGTGAAGTCAGTGATCGCCGGGGA
>JASHTT010000449.1 GCA_030040415.1 Streptosporangiaceae bacterium
GGCCGACAAGCTCCTCGATGTCGGCAGGCAGCGCCACCCGCTCGACAGCCCTGGCAAGGTTGGCGTCATCTGGCGGGCAGTACTGACCGCCGGTCGGCGTGTAGACCTTGAAACCGTTGTCGTCCGGATGGTTGTGCGACGCGGACACGTTCAGGCCGCCGGCCGCGCCGAGGTCGCGGATCGCGAACGACAACTCCGGCGTCGGCATGTAGGCGTCGGGGTCCTTCGGCGCCGTCATGCACGTCTCGAACCCGTACACCGCGTAGATCTGGCAGGCCAGCAGCGCCAGGCTGCGAGAACTGGTGCCGAGCAGCGAAAGCTCAGGCCCCATGAACTCCAGCAGCCCGTTGATGTCGGTGAACACCCGCGTGTCGTTCGCGACGACGACCAGCCTGCTGGCCGACTCTGCCCGCATCGCTGGGGTCTGCCGCAAGAACTCGCAGTGCCCGGCCACCGTGAGCGCCAGTGTCCGGGGATTGATCCGGTTCGGCCCGATCCCCACCCGACCGCGCCTGCCGCCGGTGCCGAAAGGTATATCGCACCTGAAGGAGTCCACGACCAGCCCGATCGGCGCAAGCTCAGCGAATCGTCGCAGCTCAGCGCCGTTGACGAAGGGCTGGTCGGCGTCCAGCCAGCGGCCGAGCGCGGCAGCCGCGGCGTCGCCTCCGTTGGGCTGGTTCGCTATCTCTTCCAGCCTTCGGCTGAGGTCAGGATCAGTCATCGCTCCCCGCCCGATAGGCACGCAGGACTTCCGAGATAGCAACCATAGTGCGGGAACGCGGGTACCCGGGCCGGTCCCTCCGACTTCCGCGGCCGCCTGGGGCTAGCCGGCAACGCGCCCGGGGCTGGTCCCGCCTGTGGTGGAATGCCCCGTGTGGACCCGTTGACGGACGCCGGCCCGAGTTCCTCGGGCCGCAGGCGGATCTTGGCCGAGCACGCTGGCGCGGCTGCAGTCCGAGCACGGGACGAGGCGGCCGTGCTCGCCAACGATCTCCGGCTCGACAAGCGCTGGAGACAACCCTGCCTGGCCTACAACGTCTTCGTCGAGCCCGATCCGGCAGGCCGGGCGGAGCTAGCCGCGATGCAGGATCAGGTTCTCCGGCGTGAGCCGGCGCTGCTGCGCCTGTCGCCGGACTGGCTGCACATCACGGCCGTGAACCTGCTGGGACTGTACGAGGAGTTCGACCGGCCGAAGGACGATCTGTGGCGGGAGCGCGGCGCTGCGTGGCTAGCTAAGCTGAGCGAGCTCGCCGCCGGCACCGAGCCGTTCCGGCTGTGCTATCGGCACGTGGTAGCCACGCGGGCTGCCGTGATCGCGATCGCAGACGAGCCGAACGGGCTGACCAGGTTCCGCAACGCGGCGCGGTCGGCGCTGGAGGTGCCAGGCGAGCTAGCCAACAGCCATGAGATCGTCCACACGACGCTGTTCCGCTACGCCCGGCCGCTGCGCGATCCGGTGCGCCTGCTTGCGTGGCTGGCCGACACCAGATTCCGGGCGAACCTGGAGGTCAGCGAGCTGATCGTGGCCAGGGAGCACACTTATCCGTTCGCGGGCTACGACGTGCTACGCAGACTTGCACTCACCTCTGGCTAGCATCAGGTTTCATGAGCGACCTGATCACCTCGGGTGACAAGGTCTATTTCGCCGAGCGCGGCGAGACTAAGCGCGACTTGGCCGAGTACTACGCGCGGGTCAGCGAACCGCTGCTGCGGGCGATGGGCGGCAGGCCGGTGCTGCTGCAGCGCTTCCCTGAGGGAGCCGGCGGGCCTTCGTTCTTCCAGAAGCGGGTGCCGAAGAACGCGCCGAGCTGGCTGCAGACCACGATCGTGGCGACGCCGAACGGCACGACCTCGCAGGCGCTCGTCGCCGCCGACCTGGATCATGTTCTCTGGGCGGTGAACCTTGGCTGCCTCGGCTTTCACGTCTGGCCATACCTGGCCGAGAACCCCGAGCACGCCGACGAACTGCGGATCGACCTCGACCCGACGCCGGGCTTGGACTTCAGCCACATTCAGCGGGCCGCCGCCGAACTGCGCGTGCTGCTGGACGAGGCGGGCGTGACCGGCTACCCGAAGACGACAGGCAACCGCGGCCTGCACGTCTACGTCCGGCTGGCCCCGCGCTGGGACGCCTACCAGGTACGCAGCGCCGCGGTGGCGATAGCCCGCGAGCTCGAGCGGCGGCGCCCCGACCTGATCACGGCGGCGTGGTGGAAGGAAGAACGCGGTCAGCGGGTGTTCGTCGACTTCAATCAGAACGCGCCGCATAAGACGGTGTTCGGCGCGTGGTCGGCCCGCGCCAGGCCGGGCGCGCAGGTCTCCACGCCGGTGAGCTGGGACGAGGTAGCGGAGATCCACCCCGACCAGTTCACGATCGCCTCCGTGCCGTCCCGGCTGGCGGAGACCGGCGACCCATGGCTCCAGATAGTCGACGAGCCGCAGTCGCTCGAGCCGTTCCTGGCGATGCACGAGCGCGACATGGCAGCCGGGCTGATGGACGCACCATGGCCGCCGGTCTATCCCAAGCAGCCGGGCGAGCCGCCGCGGGTCGCGCCGAGCCGGGCCCGCAAGCCCGATCAGGACTAGGCGCCCGGCCCGCGACCTGGCCTTGTCGGCGGCGGTCCGGCTGGCCGTCCCGTTCCCGGCCCCTAAACGCAGCCGCCAAGCGCTGGTAGCTTGAGACCCGGGGGGCCGAGACGACGGAAGGAACACGCAGGATGAACGGGACGCTGGCTGCCGCGGATCTGGAGCTGCTCCGCAAGGACTTCTCCACTAATCCGGCCTACCGGCTGGCGCAGAACGCGGTGACCAGGGTTTCCATCGACGACGTGGCGATCAACCGGGAGATAGTCAACGGCATCGATCACTCGCTGTCTACGCACCTTGACGACTGGAAGGTGACCAACCAGGAGCGCAGCGGCCGGTGCTGGCTGTTCGCCGGGCTCAACCTGCTGCGGGTCGGCGTCATGCGCAAGACCGGGCTCAAGGACTTCGAGTTCTCCCAGAACTACGCGATGTTCTGGGACAAGATCGAACGCGCCAACTACTTCCTCGAGGCGGTCATCGAGACCGCCGACCGCGACGTCGACGACCGGACGGTTGCCTACCTGCTGGAGTCGGTAGCGAACGACGGCGGCCAGTGGAACATGTTCGCGGCCATCGTGGCCAAACACGGCCTGGTACCCAAGGGCTACATGCCGGAGACGCAGAGCTCGTCCAACACCCTCAAGCTGAACTCGGCCCTGCGCTACCTGCTGCGGCAAGGCGCCAAGTCGGTCCGGGAGGCGGCCGGGACAAGCGCGGAGGCAGCCCGAGCCGAGAAGGCCGAGGTCCTGCGCACCGTATACCGGGTGCTGTGCATCCACCTCGGCACGCCGCCGGAGCGCTTCGACTGGCAGTGGACCGACAAGGACAAGCAGTTCCACCGCGACGGCGTGCTCACCCCGCAGGAGTTCGCGGCGAAATACGTGGAGCTTCCGCTCGACGAATACGTGTGCCTGGTGCACGACCCGCGGCCGTCCAGCCCGGTCGGCCGGACGTTCACCGTCGAGTACCTGGGCAACGTCATCGGTGCACCGCCGGTGACCTACCTCAACGTCGAGATGTCGCTGATCAAGAGCATCGCGGCACAGACGCTGCAGGGCGGCGAGCCCGTCTGGTTCGGCTGCGATGTCAGCAAGATGATGAGCAATGATTACGGCTTCTGGGACGCCGCCCTCTATGACCTGCCGTCGGTCTACGACGCGGCGTTCACGCTGGACAAGGCGGAGCGGCTGGCCTACCACGAGACCCAGATGACGCACGCGATGCTATTCACCGGGGTCGACGTGCTGGACGGCGTTACCCGACGCTGGCGAGTGGAGAACAGCTGGGGGTCCGACCGCGGCAAGGACGGCTTCTACACGATGAACGACTCGTGGTTCGACGAGTACGTCTTCGAGATCGCTGCCCGCCGCAGCACGCTGTCACCTGCGCTGCAGCGGGCCCTGGACACCGAGCCGATCGTGCTGCCCGCCTGGGACCCGATGGGCGCGCTGGCCCGGTAAGCCGGACATCGTCTCGTGCGCGTGTTGCGAACCGGGCTCGGCGTGCGGCACCGCGTAGTCTGCGCCATGTGACCGCGCTGACACCCGCTGAGACCCGCGTCCTGGCTGAGATCCGGGCCGACCTCGGCAGGCTCATCAGGTACGACGACGAGTCCATCACGCACGATAAGTGGGTGCGGCAGCGTTACGACTGCGGCTGCTACCAGAGCTTCGCGCCGGCCAGGAAGGCGGCTGTGCGAACGGCGTGGCACGAGGCCGGCCACGCGGTCGCCGCGCTGACGGTCGGCGCACGGTTCAGTTCGGCCAGCATCCATCACGGCCACTCCAGCGAAGGCAGGGTGCACCGCATCAGCGGCGCGCCGGACCAGTCCTTCGTGGTCGACGCGGCCGGCCAGATCGCCGAACGGCTGATGGACTGGACGGTGCTCGAAGGGGACGCGGACCTGGGGGCGTTCCTCGCGACCTGGCGGCGCGACGGCGGGGACTCCCGGCGGTTCCGCCGCGGAGTCGCGACCCGGTTCGGTGCGGACGAGGTCGCCGCGTGGCGGTACAGCGAGCAGTTGCTGATCCCGCTGCGGCTGCAGATCCGCCAGCTGGCCAGGGCCTTGCTCGTGCACCCGCGGCATATCCCGTACAACGTGGCTGCCGCCCTGGCCGCTGGCTGATCGCTTTCGACCGCTCTATCAGGTCGGGATCGGGGCGGGCACCGCAGGTCATCGGCGAGCCGTCGGTGTTTCTGGCCAGCCGACCGACAGGCAGGCGTGCGGCCGGCGGACGACAAGCCCGGTACCGAGGGGCTCCGGCTCTGCGCCGGGTGAGTACACGCTGAGCTGCAACCGGTCAGTACCCGGCCTGCCTTGCTGGTGCCAAGCGGTCGCCCGTCCGGCCAGGTGCGCTGCGAGCGCCGCGCCAGCAGGGCCGTATCCCCGAACCACAGCCTGTGTGGGTGCGCTCGGGTCGCTGCCCTGGCTAGCGGCCCGTCCGAGCGATGCCACGCCGAGCGTCCCAGTGCCAGCGGTCGCCAGGGCACCGAGCGGCATCAGGCTGGCGATGCGGTGCTGTGCCTTGCTGGCCTTGCCCTCGTGGCGTCCGAACAGGTTTACCCGGCAGAGGCCCGGTTCGGTTACCGTGAGCCAGAGATCGAGGTCAGCGAGTTCTCGCACATCGGAGACGGCAAGCCCGGTGGGCGACTCCGCTGCGGGTGCGGACAGCGCCTGGTACAGGGCTTCCGCGGGTGGCCCCGTGGCGTAGACAACACTGCCGTCGACAACATGGGCGTGCAGGCCAGGTTGCGGGCCGAGTGGCAGCACAAACTCAGGCCCGGCGAACGCGCCGGCCAGCCGGATGAATTGGCACCTGCAGGCCGACCTGCTTGCCCAGTGGCCGGCGTCCCGCTCCAAGGCCGTCGACAGCTGGATACCCCGTACGGAGAGTGGCAGTACGATTCGCCCGCCGGGCGCGAGCTGACCGAGCCAGGCGGGCGGGATATCCCAGACGCCCGCGGTCGCGATGATCCTGTCGAACGGGCCGTCATCCGGCGCCCCGAGGGCGCCATCGCCGTGCCGCAGGGTTATCCCGCCGTACCCGGCCGCCGCCAGGGAGGTTCGCGCCCGCTCGGCTACCTCGCCGTCGAATTCCACGCTCGTGACAAGCCGCTGATCGCCGGCCAAGTGCGCGAGCAGCGCGGCGTTGTAACCCGTTCCCGTGCCGATCTCGAGAACTCGCTGGCCCCGGCCCAGCGCCAGCTGATCCAGCATGACCGCCATCATGGCGGGCTGCGTCGACGCGCTGACCGGCAAACCGTCAGCGTCAGTTTTGGTCACGACTGCCGCGTCGGGGTAACCCCGCGCCGCGCCGAGGCCTGGCAGGAACCGCTCGCGCTCGACGACCAGGAAAGCCGCGGCCACCGCAGGGCTCGCCTGCAGCCCGCTGACCGTCGCCCGCCGCGGTGTCCTGGCACTTGCCTCGCTC
>JASHTT010000002.1 GCA_030040415.1 Streptosporangiaceae bacterium
CGATCTCGACCTGGTAATACGAACGTTGCTACGGCGGCAGGGTTTGGTGGCAGGCCGATGACGTCAGCAGCAGGGCGGGAGTCAAGGAGACTGTCGGCTGCCGGTTACGTGCTGGTCGGGATGCTGACCGTGTACCGGCGGTTCGTAAGTCCGCTGCTCGGCGCGAGGTGCAGGTTCTACCCTTCGTGCAGCGCATATGCGCTGGAGGCGGTGCAACTGCACGGCGCGATCAAGGGATCTTGGCTCGCGGTACGTCGGCTGAGCCGGTGCCACCCGTTTCACGCGGGGGGAATCGATCCGGTTCCCGGAAGCGTTTTTGAGCGCGAATGCGCTGATCAGAAAGCAGCTGATCAGCAGGTGGCAGCTGGTCAGGAACAAGGGAGCTAGCAGGTGGGCAACCCACTAGACGCGTTGTACACGGCCGTTGGCTGGGTGTTCACGCATATCTATGACCTGCTGCGGCCCGCCTTCGGCGCCACGAGCGGCTGGACCTGGACGTTCAGCATCGTCATCCTGGTCGTCCTGATGCGGCTGATCATGCTGCCGCTGTTCATCAAGCAGATGCACACGACACGGGCGATGTCGGCGCTGCAGCCGCAGATGGCGGCGCTGCGCAAGAAGTACGGCAACGACAAGCAGACGCTCAACCAGGAAATGATGAAGCTGTACCAGGAGGCGGGCGTCAACCCGCTGATGGGCTGCTTGCCGCTGGTTCTGCAACTGCCGCTGTTCTTCTCGCTATTCGAAGTGCTGAAGACGATCGCCACCTACAAGAGCGGCACCCCGAGGTACGGCCTGCCGCAGGCGATGGTGGTGGCGGGCCGGAAGGCGAACATCCTGGGCGCCCACATCTGGGACAAGGTGCTGTTCACCGACGGCACACACGTGCCGCTGCACGCCAAGCTCGTGATCCTCGGCGCCGTGATCATCAGCATGGCCACGACCTACCTGAGCATCAAGCAGTCGATGAAGCGTGGCATGATGCCCGCGGCGGACCCGAACAACCCGATGGCCAGCTCGCAGAAATACATGATGTACATCATGCCGCTGTTCGCGCTGACCGGTTTGTACTGGCAGTTCGGACTCGTTCTCTACTGGGTCACGACCAACGTCTGGACCCTTGCCCAGCAAGGATTGCTGGCTAAGCGCTACCCGTACACGCCTCCTGCGGCGCAGCCTGCCGACACCCGCACCGGCGCGACTGGCGCGGCTAAGGCGCAGACCAGCAACGTCGTGCGGGACTCCGCAGCCAAGCCGCTGGCAGCCGGATCGGGCCGCGCAGCGGGTGGTGCGTCGGCGGCCAACGGTGCCGCCGGGAGCCGCGGCCCGAAGAACAGGCAGGCATCCGGCCAGCCACCGCAGAATGGCAGCAGGCCGGGCCGGGCCGCCGCGAACGGATCAGGCGCGACGGCGAGCAAGACGTCCCCGGCCGGCAACGTGCTGGGACGGCTGACGCGTGGCCGCCAGGAACCCGAACCCGAGCCCGAGCAGCCCGAGGTTAAGCTCGTGAGGCATCAGACGACGCGGCAGTCGCGAAGCAAACGATCCGGGAAACGCTGACCCGGAGCGGCGATTGCCGGCCGGCCTGCGCCCGGCCCAGCGATAAGGGAGCGGGCTTGCGAGCCTGCGCGACTAGGGACGGGATCGAGGAGGGCCTGGCATGAGCCAGCACGACGACGTGGTGACCGACGGAGGGTCGTCCCCAGACGCGACAACCGATCAGAGCGCGGCTGATGGCGAGGTCCGCGCCCAGGCGGCTGACGTCGAGGACGATCTGGAATACGCGGAAGCCGACGACGAGGACGACGAATTCGAGGATGGCGACGACGACGCCGAACTGCCAGCGCCGGAGGAGCGGCGCTCGGTAAGGGACCTGGAGCTCGAGGGCGAGATAGCGGCCGACTACATCGAGGGACTCCTCGACGTCGCAGATCTCGACGGCGACATCGATATGGATGTCGAGGGAGACCGTGCCGTCGTATCGGTTGTGGGCGCGACGCTGGACGAGCTCGTCGGGCGGCGCGGCGAAGTCCTGGAAGCGCTGCAAGAGCTGACCAGGCTGGCGGTGCACCAGCGGACCGGCAACCGGACCCGGATGATGCTGGACGTCGGCGGCTACCGGCAGCGCCGCCGCGCGGAGCTGGCGGAGGCAGGCCAGGAGGCGGCCGAGGAGGTGCGGCGCACCGGGCAGCCGAAAAAGCTGTGGCCGATGAACCCCTTCGAGCGGAAGATCGTGCACGACGCGGTGGCCGCTGCCGGACTGCGCAGCGAGTCGGAAGGCGAAGAGCCAGACCGCCGCGTGGTAGTTCTGCCGGTCGGCTGAGACCCGGCTGCCGGGCCAAGAGCGCTCGTGGAGGAGCCGGTGATTCCTGATAGGGGCGCGGAAAGACGGCTGCCCGCCGACGATGAGGTGCTGGCCGCGGGTGCGGCCGCCCTACCTGCGGACGGCGCTGCTGGCGTCTTCGGTGCAGCGCTGCCGACCGCGGAGCGCTTCGCGGAGCTGCTGACCGGACCGGGCGTGGTACAGGGCGTCGTCGGTCCGGCCGAGGCGGAGCGTATCTGGGACCGGCACCTGCTGAACTGCGCCGCGGTCGCGCGGCTGATCCCTGCGCGGTGCTCGCTCGTGGACGTGGGCTCGGGCGCAGGCCTGCCCGGCATCGTGCTGGCGATGCTGGTGCCCGGCGCGAGGGTGACGCTGCTCGAGGCGATGGCACGCCGGGTCGCCTTCCTGGAGCAGTGCGTGGCCGAACTCGGCCTGGCCAACGCGCACCCGATGCGCGGCCGGGCAGAGGACCTGGCCGGGCAGCTCATGGCGGACGTGGCGGTCTCCCGGGCTGTCGCGCCGCTGGACAGGCTGGCCGGGCTGTGCGTCGGCCTGGTGCGGCCGGGCGGCCGTGTGCTGGCGATTAAGGGGGCGTCGGCGGAGTCGGAGCTGACGAAGGCCAGGCCCGTGCTTGCACGGCTTGGCGTGACCGACGCCAGGGTGAGTGAGGTAGTCGGCGCCGATGCGGCGGCAACCGCCACAGTGGTGAGTTTCACCACGCCAGATCGGCGGATTTCGGAGCATAGTGGTAGGTCCGACGCGAGGCGGTCGGGCGGTAAGCCCGGCGGTCAGGTTGGGCGCGGCGCCGCTGGCCGGGGCCCGGCGAAGAACGCGCGGCCGAACAGCAGGCGCGGCGGCGGTTAGGGTCGGCGTGGCCAGAAGGGTCGGCGGGGGTCGGCGGTTCGGGGCGCGCCGGTACGACGGGCCGCCCCTGGGTCGCTAGCGGACCGCCAGGGGTCTCAGTTGCTTGGCAAGTCCAACGGCGGCTCGGGGTGTGCTTTCAGTTATCGCGGACGGATATGTGCCGTCGGCTCGGGTAGTGACTAGTTTGGGTAGTGAGTTGCCGCTCCTCGCGCCGATGGCTCGGCCGGTGCTGGCTTGCGACCGACCGGAACTGCCCGAGGGACGCGGCTGCCCCTATCTGGAGCCCGATGAGGTGAGCGGCTGATGGCAGAGTCGGCTAGGGGCGTTGGCTGGCCCCGGGACGCTAGCAAGGGCCCGGCGTCGGGCAGCCGGACGCGGCCTGTAGATGGCCCGAACGGGCTCGGCTGGCCTGACGGTTCGGCGGAGAGCGAAGCCGCAGACGCGCTGGCGCTGGTTACCCTAGGCTCAGGGTTCGCGGCATGGGCCGACGGTGACGGGCAAGTCCCGTACCGGCTGCAGAGGGCGCTGGCGGCAGTTTCACGTGAAACAGACGCCGGGACCGTTGAGAGCGAGGATCAGGTGGCCACTCCCGTTGTGCCCGGTTCGGCAGCGGACACGCCGATTGCCCGTGCGGCGCGGGCTGCGGTTGTCGCGCGGTCCGGTGGTGAATTGTGGCCCCGCCCCCGCGAATGCCGGGTCATAACGATCGCGAACCAGAAGGGTGGCGTCGGCAAGACCACAACGGCTGTCAACCTGGCGGCAAGCCTGGCCATGCATGGCGCGCGGGTCCTGGTGGTGGACCTGGACCCGCAGGGTAACGCCTCGACCGCGCTGGACATCGAGCATCACGCGGGCATCGCGTCTGTCTACGAAGTACTGGTGGAAGGGCAGCCGCTCGCCTCGGTCGTCAAGAAGGTGGCGGGCTTCCAGCAGCTGTACTGCGCGCCCGCAGCGATCGACCTAGCCGGAGCGGAGATCGAACTGGTGCCCATGGTGGCGCGCGAGTCCCGGCTGGCGCGAGCACTCGGCGGGTATGACGCTTCGAGCCTGGACTACATCTTCATCGACTGCCCGCCTTCGCTGGGCCTGCTGACCGTCAATGCGCTAGTTGCCGCGCCTGAAGTGCTGATCCCTATCCAGTGCGAGTACTACGCGCTGGAGGGGCTCGAGCAGCTATTGCGAACCGTGGAGCTGGTGCGCAGTCACCTGAACCCGGTGCTGACCGTCACGACGATCGTGCTCACCATGTACGACGGCCGGACCAGGCTGGCGTCGCAGGTGGCGGATGAGGTGCGGGAGCACTTCGGCGCCGCCGTGCTCGGCTCGGTGATCCCGCGGAGTGTGCGGGTTTCAGAAGCGCCGAGTTACGGTCAGTCGGTAATGACCTACGACCCGGGCTCGAGCGGCGCGCAGGCGTACCTGGAGGCGGCACGGGAACTGGCGCTCAGGGACGTGCAGTCGCCCGTGGGGTAGCCCGCCACGGGGCCGTGTCGGATAGCCTGCTGGCGATGTTTGGCGGGTTAGCGGGCGAGGGAGAGCCAGGATGCCGCAGCCGAAGCGCGGGCTAGGTAAGGGCCTAGGGGCACTGATCCCGACGGGTCCGCCGGGCTCGGTCGCGGTGACCGGCAGGCGCGACGCTCCCAGCGCGGGCAGCGGCGCCGAGCCGCTGCCCGTGATCTCAGGTGCTTACCTCGAGGAGATCCCCGTCAGCGCGATATCGCCGAACCCTCGTCAGCCGCGGCAGGTGTTCGACGAGGACAGCCTGGCCGAGCTCGCGGCGTCCATCGAGGCTGTTGGCCTCCTGCAGCCGGTCGTGGTGCGCGTGGTCGCCGAGCAGCACGCCGGGAGTGCGGCGTCGGAGGATGAGCCGGGGTGGGTGCAGCCCAGGCCGGCCCGCTACGAATTGATCATGGGCGAGCGCAGGTGGCGCGCGTGCCAGGTGGCGGGCGTGGAACTGATCCCGGCGATCGTGCGCGAGACGTCCGACGTCGACATGCTGCGCGACGCCCTGATGGAGAACCTGCACCGGGAGCAGCTGAATCCGCTGGAGGAGGCAGCGGCCTATCAGCAGCTGCTGGATGACTTCTCGGCGACACACGAGGAACTGGCGAGGCGCATCGGCAGGTCGCGGCCGCACATCTCGAACACGATCCGGTTGCTCAACCTGCCGCCGGCAGTGCAGAAGCGGGTGGCAGCCGGGGTGCTGAGCGCCGGGCACGCCCGTGCGCTGCTGGCGATCGATGACCCGGCGGCACAGGAGCAGCTTGCACGCCGTATCGTCGCGGAGGGATTGTCAGTCCGTGCCGTCGAGGAGATCGTCACGCTGGGCGCGGAGCCCGAGCGGACGGCTCGCCCGCGGGGGAAGACAATCGTCGCGCCCGGGCTGAAGGATCTGGCCGACAGGCTGTCCGACATCCTGGAGACCAGGGTCAAGGTCGAGCTGGGTCAGCGGAAAGGCAAGATCGTTGTCGAGTTCGCCTCCATCGAGGACCTGGAACGCATAGTGGGCAGCATGTCGCCTGGCATCAGCCCGGTGCGCAGGAGTTCCTGACCGATCGTTAAGCTCTCTGGCCGTGGCTAACCCGACAGGCCGGAGTTTCGGTAGCGACAACCACGCTGGCGTCCACCCTGCGGTGCTGGCAGCGATCGGTGCGGCAAACGGCGGAGACGCGACCGCCTATGGCGCCGACGACCTCTCGCAACGGGCGGTCGCGCGATTGTGCGAGCTCGCTGGAGCGCGGGAAGCATATCTGGTCTTCAACGGAACAGCTGCGAACGTCCTGGGCCTGAGCCTGCTGCTCAGGCCCTTCGACGCGGTAATTTGCGCGGAGACCTCGCACCTGAACGTCGACGAGTGCGGCGCCGCGGAGCGCGTACTCGGCTGCAAGCTGCTGACGGTGCCAACGCCCGACGGCAAGCTCACGCCCAGGCTCGTCGAGTCCAGGCTGGACGGCCTCGGGGACCAGCACCGGGCACAGCCGCGCGTCGTGCAGATAGCTCAGCTGACCGAACTCGGGACCTGCTATTCGCTGGCAGAGCTGGCGGAACTCCGGGCTTGCTGCGACGCTAACGGCTTGTTCTGCTACATCGACGGTGCCAGGCTCGCCAACGCGGCGGCACATCTCGGCTGCTCAGTCGCTGACATCGCAGGCTGCGCGGATGTACTCAGTTTCGGCGGAACGAAGAACGGCGCGCTCGCCGTCGAGGCTGTGCTCGTCATGGGCGACGAGGTGGCGACGGGCGGGGTGTTCCAGCGCAAGCAGCTCATGCACCTGGCCTCCAAGATGCGGTTCCTGGCGGCGCAACTCACCGCCCTGCTGGATGGTGAACTCTGGCTCGCCAACGCGCGCCAGGCCAATGCCATGGCGAAGCGCCTCGCGAGCGCGGTCGAGCCGCTTCCCGGCATACGGCTGCGTTATCCGATGCAGGGCAACGGAGTCTTCGCTGAGATCGGCCAGCAGCAGGCCGCGACGCTGCAACGCGACTGGGATTTCCACGTGTGGTCGGCGGCGGCCGACGGTACCTGCGTCGTCCGGTGGATGACCGCCTTCGACACGACGGAAGCCGAGGTGGACGCGTTCACGGCGGCGATCCGCGACGCGACAGTTTCACGTGAAACAAATTCCTCTCGCCCCTGAGCGAGCTCGCCCCGACATCAGATTCCTACCCTGGCCCACCCGGGTAACATTCTCTTTGGTCCGTCGGCTGCCGGCCATCGGCCGGCGGCCGCCACCCGGCCACCGATCGCAGGGGAGCCTCGTGTCGCGGCGTCTCGTGAGCCTCACCCTCGACAACCTTGACGACCTGCCGCCCCGCTGCCGCCGGTGCGTCTTCTGGGAACTCGACCCGGTCGGCCAGGCTCAGGCGCTCGAGGTCGGTGATCCGGCGCTGGAGAAGGAGGCCTGGCTCTCGTCCGTGCTCCTCGAGTGGGGCAGCTGCGGGAAGATCGTCTACGTTGACAGCGCGCCTGCCGGGTACATCGTCTGCGCGCCGCCGAGCTACGCCCCGAGGTCCGCGACCTTCCCCACGAGCCCGGTCAGCGCTGACGCGGTGTTGCTGATGGCGGCTCACGTGACACCTGAGTTCGCTGGCGGCGGCCTTGGCCGGATGCTGGTGCAGGGACTCGCGAGGGATCTCACCAGGCGCGGCGTGCGGGCCATCGAAGCCTTCGGGGACGCCCAAGCGGCCGAGCGGGCCTGCATGGTGCCGGTGGACTACCTGCTCGCCGTTGGCTTCAAGACGGTCCGGCCGCACCCTCGCTACCCGAGGCTGCGACTCGAACTGCGCACTACGC
>JASHTT010000450.1 GCA_030040415.1 Streptosporangiaceae bacterium
GCGCCTCGCTACGGCACGCCGACGGGCGGGGTCAACATCGGCCTGAAGGCGATCATTGGCCTGGCCGCGGCGGGCCAGATCGCGGAGATACTGGGCGACACCGCGAACTCCAGCAAGTGGTCGGCGGCTGCCGCGGACAACGTGCAGCCATGGCTTGACCTGTCCACCGACCCGTCCGGTCAGTACCTGAACCTGGAACAGGGCGCCGCCGGAACCTGGACTTGCGTCTACAACGCCTACTACCAGCTCGTGATCGGCGAGAGCCTGGTGCCGGACTCGGTCGCGGCCGAGCAGGCGAGCTTCTACCTGACGAAGCTCACCAGTTACGGATTGCCGTTGCAGACAGATGCCGCGGAAATCAACAAAACGGAATGGCTCGTCTATCTGGCAGCCTGGCTTCGCGGCCATCCGATAGCCGACGACCTGCTGAGCCGCGAAGTGGCATTCATGAACGACACGCCTTCGCTCGTTCCGTGCCCGGACCGGTACAACACGGCGACGGGCGTCGGTATCACCGGCATCAAGGGTCACCCCACCGTCGGTGCGGCGTTCGCGCTGCTAGCCGCCGGTTACTGAGACCGAGCCCGCTGGCTAGCTCGGCAGGCGCCAGATCCCGGCGCGCCACAGTCGGACGGCGCGTTGGGGTGCGCTTGAACCTTGAGCTTCCAGGCATCGCGGCGTATCAAAGAGCAATGGCATCATCACCTATCACATGAAGGGGCAACAATGGGCCGACGCGGGGTTTCGGTGGTCGCCCTAGGGGCGTCCACACTTCTGTGCGTGGCTATCGTTAGCGGGGTCGTCGGCGCGACGGCCGCAGGAGCCTCCGCTAACACGGGCAGGACCATGCTCGCCGGGTCGCTAGTTACTTCCAAGGTCCGTCAGCATGCGGTGAGTGCCGTGTCCAGTTCCTCCAGGGTCGACTTCGATCTGGTGCTCAAGCTGCGCGACGCGGCGGGGGCCCGGGCGCTGCTGCGAGCGGTCAGCTCGCCGGGCAGCGCCAGCTACCGGCAGTACGTAACCAGGGCTCAGTGGGAGACGAGGTTCTCGCCCACGGCCGCAGCGGTCAGCCGCGCCCGAGCGTGGCTGCGGAGCCAGGGCTTCAAGGTCGGCGCTACCGCAAAGGACCGCATCACCATCTCCGCGTCGGGCACCGCCGGCCAGGTGGAAAGAGCGTTCGGAACGGGCTTGGCGAACTACCGGGTGGCGGGTCACATCGTGCGCATGGCCACCAGGGAGATGTCGGTTCCGCAGGCTCTGGCCGGGATCGTCGTTGGCGCCATGGGAGTCAACCAGACCGTCGCCACGCCAGCCGTCGGGGCCAGCACTTCCGCTAGCACCGCCGCCTCTGCCAGGACCGCGGTGCGGCAGACATCCAGCGGCATCGTCTTCCCGGGCCCGCCAGCGGCGTTCATCCCGTCGCCCCCGTGTGGCACCTACTACAACCAGAACGTCTCGACCGTCACTCCGCCGTTCGGGCACGGCTATCCCACCAAGGTTCCGTACCAGGTGTGCGGCTACAAGCCCGGCCAGTTCCGCTCGGCGTACAACGTCGGCTCCGCAACCGGCAAGGGTGTCACCGTGGCCATCGTCGACGCCTACGGCTCGGCGACCATTGCCAGCGATGCGACCACGTACTTCAAGAAGAACGACCCGACCAACTCGTTCGCGAACGCGCACTTCACTCAGCTGCTCGCGGCCCCGTTCAACCTGTCAGCTGAGGCGCAGGACGACTGCGGACCTTCCGGCTGGGCGGTCGAGCAGGCTCTGGACGTCGAGACAGTCCACGCGATGGCCCGTGATGCCAACGTCCTGTATGTCGGCGCGAAGAGCTGCTTCAACAATGACCTGTTCGCTGCCGACCAGGCAGTCATCGACGACGGGCTCGCCCAGGTGGTCACGAACTCGTGGGGTGACACCGACGGAGACATCTTCGACGATGCCGCGACCAAGGCCGCGTTCGACGACATCTTCATGCTCGGCGACACGACCGGGATCACGATCCTGTACGCCACCGGTGACTACGGCGACAACTTCTACCTCACCGGCCTGTCGGCCGCCAACTACCCTGCCGTGAGTCCCTTCGTCACGGCCGTGGGCGGCACGTCGCTGCAGATCGGGTCGAAGGGCCAGATAATCGGCGACCTCGGCTGGGCTACCGGCCACTCGTTCAAGTGCACCTCCAACGCCGTGAACGTACTTCCTGGCTGCACCACCAAGACGCTGGGCACCTGGGGGCCCATCAGCTACGACGGTGGCAGCGGTGGGTTCACGAGCTACTACTACTCCCAGCCGTGGTACCAGGCACCCGTCGTGCCCGCCGTGCTGTCCGAGCGTAACTACACGTCACCGGCGCGCGTGGTACCCGACATCTCGATGGAAGCCGACCCGTCGACCGGCTATCTCATCGGCCTGACCGAGATATTCCCGAACGGCAAGGCCGGGTACAACCAGCCGCGCTATGGCGGGACGAGTCTCGCCTCGCCGCTACTGGCCGGAGTGATTGCCGACGTGGACGGGATCCTGGAGGCCCATGGCGGCGCGGCTGTCGGATTCATCAACCCGACGATCTACCATTTCGCCCGCAACCCCGGCGCGATCACCGACATAGTGCCGGGAGGCAACCAGGGTCAGCTGCGGGTGGACCACGCGTTCACTTACATAGAGAACGGAAAGGGTGTCCTCACGCAGTTCCGTGAACTCACCTACGAGGGTGCCATTACCTACTGTGACCTGACCGGCAACTGCGCCACGCGGCCCAATACACTGACTACGGCCAAGGGGTACGACAGCATGACCGGGCTCGGCACGATCGGACCCAAGTTCATCTCTGATCTGGTCGGTTCGTAGCTGACCGGGCGTTAAGGCGCCGAACGCGACGCCCAGCGGCCATCCGCTGGGCGTCGCGTTGCGCGGCTCCCGCTGGAGCGGTTCGGCGCCGGAGCGGTTCCGCGCTCGAACCCGTTCCCGTGCCTTAATTCGTTTCCGCACGAGGCGGCCTGGACGCGACCGTACGCGGGGAGGAAGGCGGACAGATGGTGGCGTGGGACAGCGTGAGCCGCGATGACGTGTTGCGCGCGATCAAGGAATACGACCGGCTTGGCGCCGAGCAGTTCTTCGCTCAGCACGGCTTCGGCCAGAGCAGAAGCTACGAGCTGATCTGGGAGAAGCGCCATTATCCGCACAAGGCGATCCTCGGCACTGCTTATGAATTCGCCACCGGCCAGCGTCTTGCCCCTGGTGACTTTGAGGGCGGGAAGGCCGGCGCCGTGCGGGTGCTCGGGAAGCTTGGCTTCACCGTCGAGCCGCTGGGATAACCGGTTTAACGGAACGGCCTGCGGGATCTAGGCGCCCGAGTCATCGCACAGTCCGGTGACGGGCGAACCGAGCGAGCGGATGAGCAGCTGCCGGTCGAGCAACACCGCCTTATGCTCGGCAAACTGCCGAGTGATCCAGAGCGCGCTGATTTCACCGTGCAGTTCCGTAGCGGCGGCCCAGCGGGCAAGACCGGCAAAAAGCCTGTCTTGCACCAGCCAGGCGGAGTACTCACCGTCTGCGTCAAAGCCGTATCCGGTCGCGACATGCCCGATCAGATCGTGCACCGCCCGGAAGCGGTAGTAGGCGCCGCCTACTTCGCCACTGAGCAACGGGTGCCCACGATCCGCGTCGGACCCCGTGACCTCCAGCGTTCGCGACGTGAGCACCGACACGATGAGTTCCGCGGCATTGGCATAGGGAGTTGCCTCCCTCGTGCCAACTACCGTTATCCGGTAGGGACCGCGGGGATCTGTGAGCGCCGTGAACTGCCGGTCTGTCTGCATTTCAAGCTGCTGGTAAGCCGCGGTGACCAGCAGGTTCGCGCTGGTTCGCGCTGAAATGAAGCATTCCGCGATTGCCCGGGTCTCGCTTGGCTGAACGCGGCGCAAGGCTGGCGGGGGATTCTCCGGCTTAACCGGGATGCCGATGGCTGGGTCCACCAGGCGTGCAAACATCACCGGCCGCTGTTGGCCGCCATGATGCCTGGTCGTCCCTGTGTGGCTCACAAGTAAATCCTGACGCACGCATCACCACGAGTTTGCCCGGGCCGGGCCTCGCTTTCTCCGCCGGAACCGTGGGGTGTGCATCACCGCAAGGCGCGGTCACCGCAACGCGGTCACAAGCGCGCTGCCGCATGTCGTCGCTGCGGCCAGGGCAACCCGTCGACATGGGTCGCTGTGCTGCCCCGTTTTCCTGGCGCTCGAGGATACAGTCCGCGGATAGTGCCGGGGACCCATTACCGATGGCCGTCCCCGGCGCCTACCGCTACGCCGATGGACTCCGCCGCGAAACGGCAGAGCGCGGGGTCAGGCTTGCAGCCAGGCGAGCAGGTCGGCGTTGATGGTATCGGCTTGGGTCGCGGGCATGCCGTGCGGGAAGCCGTGGTAGGTCTTGAGCGTTCCGTTCTGGACCAGCTTGGCCGTCAGAGGTCCGGAGTCGGCGTAGGGAACGACCTGATCGTCGTCGCCATGCATGACGAGCACCGGCACCGTGATCCGCTTCAGGTCGTCGGTGAAGTCGGTCTGGGAGAAGGCGACGACGCCGTCGTAGTGGGCCTTCGCGCCGCCCATCATTCCCTGCCGCCACCAGTTCTCGATGATGGCCTCCGATGCGTCTACGCCCGGCCGGTTGAAGCCGTAAAACGGCCCGGAAGCGAAGTCGCGGTAGAACCGCGTGCGGTTGGTCGCCACTGGCTCCTGGATACCGTCGAAGACTTCCTTGGGCAGGCCGCCCGGGTTGGCGTCGGTCTTGAGCATCAGCGGGGTCACGGAGCTGATCAGGACAGCCCTTGCCACCCGGC
>JASHTT010000451.1 GCA_030040415.1 Streptosporangiaceae bacterium
CCCTCAAGCAGGGCGGGAACTTGCTGCTGCTGGACGAGCCCACCAACGACCTGGACGTTGAGACGCTGTCGTCGCTGGAGAACGCCCTGCTGGAGTTCCCTGGCTGTGCCGTGATCACCAGCCACGACCGCTGGTTCCTCGACCGCATCGCCACCCACATCCTGGCCTGGGAAGGCGGCGCTAGCTGGTACTGGTACGAGGGCAACTTCGAGGCCTACGAGAAGAACAAGATCGAGCGGCTGGGAGCCGAAGCGGCGAGGCCGCACCGGGTCACGTACCGCAAGCTAACCAGGGGCTGAGGTTCGGCCAGGCGCCGTCAGCTGACCTGGTGCACGTCCGTCGCCACGATGAGGCCGCGGCTGACCGTATAGGTGCCCGCATACCGCTTGACGGAGCCGTCAGCCTGCAGGGCGGCCAGCCGTGCGGTGACGACGTCGCCGTGCACTGAGACGATCTTGACTGCGTCGTGCGCAGTGCCAGTGAAGCCGGCCTCGAACTGGCGGAAGGTCTCGTCACCGGCGTCGGCTCGCAGCTTCCACGCCTGGGCGTAGTCGTGCTTGTTGATAGCGCTGAAGTAGGCGGCCACCGTCGCCTGGGGTGTGGCGGTCGCCGCTGCGGCAGGGCGGTGGTGGCCGAACAGGGCGTAGCCAATCGCGGTCAGGCCAGCGATGCCGATTAGCGCGACCGCGGCGACCAGGGCAGCACTGCGAGTGCGGCGCTGACTCCGGTGGCCGCTCGCTGGCGGGACACGACGCCGGCCCCCGTGCCCGCTGGCTGGCGCGGCGCGACCAGCCCGCGGTTCCGCCGTTCCCCGTACGGCGTCCATTCTTGTCGCCGGGGCGGGCTGGAACCTGGCAGGAGCGGCGCCGTGGTCAACATCCGCGCTGACCGGCTTGGCCTGCCGGGCCACGCAGGCAGACCACAGAGCGGCGGCGAATTCGCCGCACGTGGCGAACCGGTCGTACGGTGATTTGGCCAGCGCGGTGGTGATGACAGCGTCGATGGCAAGCGGCAGGTCCGGCCGCCGGTCGCTGAGCCGCGGTGGCGCCGCCTCGAGCTGCGCCCACATCAGCTCCACCGTCTTGTCGCGCTTGAACGGCGGCGCCCCGGCCAGCATCTCGACTACCGTGCAGGCCAGCCCGTACTGGTCGGCCCGGCCGTCCACGGGCTGGCCCTGGATCTGCTCCGGCGCCACGTAGTCAAGGGTGCCGAAGAACTGGCCGGTGGCTGTCAACGTGGAAGTCGTGAGTGAGTGCTTGCTCAGCCCGAAGTCCGACAGGTACACGTAGTCAGCCGAACTGCCGTCGGGATCGGCCAGCAGGACATTCCCCGGCTTCACATCCCGGTGCACGAGGCCGTGCGCATGCGCGGCGTCAAGCGCGGACGCGACCTGCATGGTGATGGCCGCGACCCGCGTCGGGCTGAGCGGTCCGCCGGAATCCAGCAGCCTGCGCAGGTCGCCGTGCTCCACGTAGCGCATCGCGATGAAGAGCAGGCCGTCGGCCTCACCCGCGTCGAAGACGGGGATGATGTGCGGATGCTCGACGGCCGCGGCGGCCCGGGACTCGCGGATGAACCGCTGCCGGAAGACGTCGTCCTCAGCCAGGTCGGGCGCCAGCACCTTGAGTGCGACCAGCCGACCGAGCCCGAGGTCAAGCGCGCGGTAGACGGCCGCCATGCCGCCCCGGCCGACCTGCTGCTGTACCTGGTAGCCGGCCAGCCGGGTTCCGGGCGGGAGGTCGCCGATCCTGTCGCCGAGATCGTGCGTCACTGCGAGCCTCCAGCGTCGGCTTGCCCGGCGCTGGGACCTGAGCAGCGGGAGCGCCAATGCGAGTGCCTGGTGACAAACGGTCGTCCTAGTATCGGCTCGCAGTCACCGCGGCGGCAACCGGTACTGGCAGGCCGGCGCGATGACCTCAGACGGAGGTGAGGCCCAGGTCGGGGCCGCCTCGCTCGATCGGCTGGTTCACCAGGCTGTGCGCCGCCATCGTCAGGTAGTCCCAGAGCTGCGCGTCATGGGCCGGGTCCAGGTCCAGCTCGTCGAGCGCCGTTCGCATGTGCCGGAGCCAGGCGTCGCGTTCGCGCTCGCCGATCACGAACCGGGCGTGCCGCATCCGCAGCCGCGGGTGCCCGCGCAGCTCGTTGTAGGTGGGCGGGCCGCCCCAGTACTGGATCAGGAAGAGCCGCAGGTGCTCCTCGGCCGGGCCGAGGTCGCGGCTGGGGTACACGGGCCGGAGTTCCGGGTCTGCCGCGACCTCCTGGTAGAACCTGTGCACCAGGCGCCGGAACGCCGGCTCCCCGCCGATCGCCTCGTACAGCGACTGCGCATCCGTTTCGCTCATAACGGGTCAAGGGTAGCCGCTGGCCAGCCGGCCCAGGGCCGCCGACCGGCCCGGCGCACAGCCGCCGACCGGACGGGCGCAGCGCCGCCGGCCCGGTCGGCTAGAGCCGCAGGCCGGTCTCCGCCGCGACGAACGCCAGCGAGTCAGCGGACAGCCCGATCGACCGGCTGACCGCGCGGTTGCCATGGCCGACGTCGCGCTCGCGGCGCAGCAGGATAGGTCGCTCATCCGGCGGCGAGGCTGTGTCGTGCTGCAGCGCCGCGCACATCTTCCGCGCGTGCAGCGGATCAACCCTGGTGTCGCCGTCGAAGATCGTGAACAGCACAGCCGGATAGCGGACGCCGGAACGCACGTGGTGGTAAGGGGAGTAGGACAGCAGCCAGCCGAGTTCTTCGGGGTCTGCGGCCGTGCCGAACTCGTCGTTCCACGACTCACCGAGGCCGAACTGCTCGTACCTGACCATGTCGAGCAGCGGGGCCGAGCACACCGCCGCAGCGCTGAGGTCCGGACGCTGCGTGACCGAGGCCCCCACGAGCAGGCCGCCGTTGGAACCGCCCCAGATGGCGAGCTGGTCGCTGGTCGTCCAGCCGCCGGAGATCAGCTTCCCGGCCGCCGCGTGGAAGTCGTCGAACACGTTCTGCTTCCGCTCGCGCATGCCAGCCCGGTGCCAGGCCTCGCCTTCCTC
>JASHTT010000452.1 GCA_030040415.1 Streptosporangiaceae bacterium
TGCTTAGATCGCACTCCATTCGCCCGACAGGCGGCAACTCCTCGAGGTCGCCGCGGATCGCTTCACGCGCATCCTCTTCGTCATCGACCACCAAAACCCGGTAGTTATTGGTCATCGCTTTCTCCTCCTGCGACGCGAACGGGAATTAGGAGAACTGACGTCAGGGTTGGCCCCGGGGCCGACTGATATGCATGTAGCCTGCCGCCAACTCTCTGAGCGGCCATACCAGCCAGGAATGCGCCTAGCCGTAGCTCATCATTCTTTCCAGTCAGCGGATACCTGTAGAGGCCAGAGATCCGCTCTTCCGACAGCAAGTGGCGCATCTGGTTCCGAACGACAATGACCGCGCACTCATGTCCGTCCAGAAAAGCCTGCTGGAGCTCCACGGCTCGCGTCGCAGCCGTTGTCTGCCCGCGATGTTGCGGATCAACATACCTGATGGCATTGTGCAGGATGTTGGTGAAAGCGACTTTTATGGCCGTTGCCGCCAGCGGTGGAATGCGCGCGTAGAAAGCCGGACCCGGCTGAACGCTCGGCAACGCCACTGTGGTATCGAGTTGGTCGAGGCAGCTTGCAAGTACTTCCAGCAGCGGCGCTGAGTCGGACGCGTGGCTAACGGCCCGCCCGCGCATTTCGTCGAGCGCCTGGCGGGTCTGCCGCATGAAGGCGTCCATCGCTTGCTGGCCACGCGCTGTCAGGGCTTCGCGCCGCAAGGCCTTCTGCAGGTTCGTCACTTGCTGGTCGATGGCGTGACGCTTGGCAATGCTCAAGGCTGCCTGGTCTATGACGAGCCTCGCGCGGTCAGAGTTGGCCTCATCGAACGCGCGCCCCAGCGCGCTGGCGAAGGCAAGCACCGTAGGGAGGCGAGGCTGATAGTTGTCTGGCAGCGGGCTCTCGAGATTGAGTGTCCCAATAGTTATCCCGTAGGCCTTCACCGGCACGCACAACTCAGATGCGATTCCGGGCTGGGCAGCTAGGTAACGAGGGTCGCGCGTCACATCACCGATACACTCCGCTTGGCCGGTGCGCATAACTGCCCAGCTAACTCCGCCAGCCGTCTCACGCAGAATCTTCAGCTTGTCATTCATCACCAGTCGCGGATGTGCAGCGCAGCGAACCAGCCCCAGTGCGTGCGGCATCGTCGTCCGGGCATCGGGTAGCGCAAGCCGCAGGGAGACCGCCTGGCTGTAGGTAGCCTCGCAGAGACGTGCCAGCGGTTGGCGGAGTCGTCCCACGACCTCCGCGTAATCGTCCGGCAGGCCCGCCATCGTTGTCGCCCGCTCCAGTCGCGCCCGCTGCAGCATGTAGTCGAAGTGCTCTTGGTCGTTCAACTGGGTAATGCCGGCCGCCACGTCGCTGGCTAGGGCCGCAGCGTGAATAAGGGCGATGCGGAGTGCGATGTTGCTAGTGAGAGCCCGATCGTAAAGACCGAAGTCGCGCTCTGTGTCGAGCCGGAAAAGCGCGAGTGCGCCGATGGCCGGGGCGGACGGGCCAGTTAGTGGCCCGCTGATAGGGGTCATGAGCTCGACGCCCCCGCCAATAGTGAATCCGGGAAGAGTTTGGCCGAGAGCTTGGGAGATCTCGTAGTGCCGATTATTCTCGATCGACCACGCGAGCGCGCTCTTACTGCCTCTCGGCACTTGCTCGGGAAAGTCGGCGCCCTCCGACGCTCTTTGCGCGGCGAGCCGATAAACAACTTCGCGCTCGCTATGCATTAGGTAGATGGCGCCGCCATCGCTGCTGGTCAGCCTCACGGCGAGGTCAAGTGCTGCCGCTAGGAATTCAGGCATTCTTTCGGGCGCCCGGACGAAGTGGCCTGGCAACATGTCGGCGATAGCAGTAGAGATCGTCGCATCTCGGCGATTGACAGCCTGGGGGGTTGCCCGGACACGGACCGTCAGGTCGTCCGCAATGTCCTGCAGTGCTTCAAGCTGACGCAGTGTGACCTCGTGGTCTACCAGCATGATCGACAGCAATTCACCGGCACGCACGGTCCGCGTATCGCCTCCAGCGATCACGATGGCGGTCCAGTTCGTACGCTGCGCCAAGGCGGCCTCTGCTCGTCCGATCAACCGGAGATGCAGCCGAGCGTCCACTGCCGCAACCAATTGCGTTGCCAGCTCGGTCGGCAGCAAATTCACATGTAGCTCGTCTGTTCTGCCGCTCAACTGGCTTAGTGCCGAGGAAACTTCGTTGCTGAGGTGCCACTCGGACGAGTCCTGCAAGGCGGCGTCAATCTCCGCCGCAAGGGCACCCGAGCCGCAGGCTGCAAAGCAGAGCGGCAGCATAACGGCCTCGTCGTCGAACGCGATATGTATCAGTATTTCTGCGCCGATCATGGTCCGGATATGGTCGAGCGCCGTGCGGATCTCCTCCAAAGGGCAGAAGATTCCCCGGAGCAGGTAGTCGGACGGCTTCCACGGCTGGGAGCCAGAGGTCACTGCTGCTCCTTGTATCCAATGAACATGTGAAATGTAGCAATCTGTAGTTATATTGATTGAGTGGTCGCCGTTGCACCACTCATCCCCACAAGGGCTTGATGGGTGGCGGACCTGCGGCGCGGCCACCTGGCCGGCCACGACCGCTCGCCCAAGTCAAGCTGCCACGAACACGCCCTCAAGTGGCGCCACGACCCCTCGGGCGGAGGCTTTAACATCGCGTGTTCTCCCCCCAAATGCGCAACTTCCTTGAGCCGACACAGCAACGTCTTGACCGTAGCTGTGCCTGCTCGCCGAGATTGTGACGGTTCGACGGGCACATTGGTTGACGCAGGAGCCCCAGCGAGCCGTTGAACCGCGGCCTTTACGGACATTCCGGTCAGCTGCATGCGTCGGTTTTGCCGAATGCTCAGAAGGCGACGGCGCCAGCCGTTTCGTCGAGCGGCACTTACGCCGTTTTGGTATCGGCGGTCACGCGCTTCCGAAATGATGCGGGATAGCTTCTGGCCCCTGCGGTGCACCTGCTTCGGTACGCGGGCTAGAGCCTAAAGGGGGGAAGATGTTCTGGCACTCGAGGCATTCCA
Organism: Streptosporangiaceae bacterium; assembly: GCA_030040415.1. Classification (GTDB taxonomy): domain Bacteria; phylum Actinomycetota; class Actinomycetes; order Streptosporangiales; family Streptosporangiaceae; genus JAJYUU01. Next base: position 3,023 of record JASHTT010000452.1, read on the forward strand.
CGCCGCGGTCCGTCAAGGCCCTGATCGCCTGCACCACCGTTATCCTCACCGGAGCGCTCGGCGCGGGGATCGCCTCCGCCAGCCAGGCGCCAGGCTCGAAGCTGGCCGCCCGGGGTGCCGCCGCCGGGACGGATCCGTCCTGGGCCATCCAGTCGACACCCAACCCCCCCGGCGGCGTAGGAATCACCCTGGACGGGGTGTCCTGCCCGTCCGCTAAGGCCTGCACCGCCGCGGGGTCCTACGAGAACAAGTCCGGGGACGATGTAACACTGGCCGAGCGCTGGAACGGCACGAAGTGGACGATCCAGTCCACCCCCAACCCCTCCGTCTCGGGCAGCTTCCTGTTCGGGGTGTCCTGCCGGTCCGCGACAGCCTGCACCGCGACCGACGGCTACACCGCCAGTTCCGGGACCGGCTTCACGCTCGCCGAGCGCTGGAACGGCACGAAGTGGGCGATCCAGTCCACCCCAAACCCCTCCGACGCCTCGGGCAGCGGCCTATTCGGGGTGTCCTGCCCGTCCGCTACCGCCTGCACCGCCGTCGGGTACTACGTGAACTATTCCGGGGACGATGTGACGCTGGCCGAGCGCTGGAACGGCACGAAGTGGGCGATCCAGTCCACCCTCAACCCGTCGGTCGTGAAGAACATCCTGGGCGGGGTGTCCTGCACGTCCGCGACCGCCTGCACCGCCGTCGGGTACTACGCGAACAAGTCCGGGGAGGATGCGACGCTGGCCGAGCGCTGGAACGGCTCGAAGTGGGCGATTCAGTCGACCCCCAGCCCTCACGGCTCTCAGAACAGCGACCTGTACGGGGTATCGTGCACGTCCGCAACGGCCTGCACCGCCGTCGGATACTACGCGAACAGTTCCGGGCTCGATGTGACGCTGGCCGAGCGCTGGAACGGCACGAAGTGGGCGATCCAGTCAACCCCCAACCCCTCCGGGAACGGAATAAGCAACGGAGAACTAGAAGGGGTGTCCTGTCCGTCCCTCACCGCCTGCACCGCCACTGGGTACTACTTCAGCAGTTCCGCCGAGGCGACGCTGGCCGAGCGCTGGAACGGCAAGAAGTGGGTGATCCAGTCCACCCCCAACCCCCAGGGCGCCGCGCTGAGCAATCTGAACGCGGTGTCCTGCAGGGCCGCCACCGCCTGCACCGCGGCCGGGGACTACGTCAACAGTTCCAATGTCTACGTGACGCTGGCCGAGCGCTACTCGTGAACGCCATGGCTCGTGCCAAGGTCTATCACTCCGCGCCGCCGGCGAGGTTTGGCGCTTGAGTCCACGCCCCCGAACTCGCGGGCCGCGCGCGACTCGAACGCGCAAGCTACCGCTTAAGGAGGCAAAACCCGAACGAGCGCCGGCACCTGACATGCCGACAGAACCGTATGCTCGGTGAGCCGCGTTCTGTATGGCACGGCTTCCGCATTCCGTGTGATCCAGTGCCCCTTCGGCGACCGGCTCATCGCTGCACCCATCTCCGCCCTATGGGAACTGTGAACTGCCAACCTGACTGCTGGGCGCCTCTGCATCCCGTGATACGCAAACAGCGCTCCCACGCCGAAGACTGCCGTCTCGCACCCGGCATGACCGTTGCGGTGCTTGGCGCCGCCGTACTGCCACCAGGCAGCAGCACGCGCCGGAAACCGAATGGCTCCCAGTTTGGCTCTCGGCGCGCAGGGCTCCCAACATATGTCCCAATCTGGAAGCGACATCCAGCGTCGTCCAGCGAAACAAGACGTC
>JASHTT010000453.1 GCA_030040415.1 Streptosporangiaceae bacterium
GCGGGAACGGCTGATTACGGACTAAGCGGTACTGCGCGGCCGTGGCACAGTCACGCCGGCCAGCGGGATCGCGGCTTTGATCCAATGCGCGGTGCCCGCTCTGAGCTGCGCGTCGTGCTCGCCGCACAGCCGCGCGACGAATGTCCTGCCCCGGTGCGTTATCTCCCAGGTCATCACACCCAGCACCGTGCACGGCACGTGCCAGCTGGTCACCGACATCACGTCAGGGGAGATGATCTTCCTGCCTGCCGCGCACATGCCGGTGAACTCCGCGCACCGGGCACAGTACCCGAGGCGAGCCGCCGTCTCGTCCCCGATTGGTAAGCCGCAGTCAGGGCACGCCATAAATCTGCGCGACATCGTTTCCCCCCTCCGCCGCGCGAGCGATCATACAAATCTACCGGGCCAGCCCGGCGCGCGCATCATCTAAATCATGCAGCAGAGTATGTAGAACGGCGCTTAGCGAGAAGCAGGCGGGTAAAGGCAGCCATTCCGAGCACCCCGCCCGGCACCAGGGTGACGAGTGCCGGCAATTGGTAGCGCCAGGAAAACACGAACGCGTCCGAGACCAGCAGCAAGCAGACCGCGGATCCGAAGCACAGCAAGCAGGCCAGCGCGAGCTCGCGGGTGCGGGGGTCGAGGCGTCGGCGCACCAGCGCGAGGATCGAGCCGAACGCTCCGGTGAGCGTGAACAGCGCCAGCAGAGGGCCGGGCGTGTAGCCGCCACGGACCTGGTAGTAGTGCAGGAAGTCAGCCACCGGTCGCCACACCGTCGGCCGCCCGCCGCCGAACTGCCGGAGAATGGCGGCGATCTCGGGCTTGGTGGCGTGCGGACTGAGGTAGGGGAACGTCGTCGCGAACTGCCAGCGGGTAATCGGTGGATCGCCGGGCGCCGTCTGCCGGTACACGGCGTAGAGCTTCAGCACGTCCGCGCCGTATGCCCGCAGGACACGCAGCGGCTGCTGGGACAGCACTGCCTTGGTGAACCCGGTCACCGCGGAGTCCACCTCAGCCCGGGGCAGGTCGCGGTAGTAGGCCTGCACCGGCGAGGCCGAGTTGAACGAGAGCCAGTCGTCTCCGTGCGCCTGCTCAGCCTTGGTCGGGCAGATATTGCGCTCGATGGGCGGCAGCTTGATCGTGGCGCAGTCGACGGCGGCAGCGGTCCTGCCATAGAACGACGTCTCGCCCTGGTGGGACAGGGCGAACTGACCGGTGATCAGGAAAGAGCCCGCGCAGTAGGCGAGGATAGGCAGGGCGCACGCGCCGACCAGGGCCGCGGCCTTGCCGACGGCCTGCCGCCAGCCGCCGCCGGCCGCCAGCAGGTAGACGGCCGCGGGCAGGATCAGCGCCTCGCCGACCTGTGCGACCACGGCCGATGTCCCGATCACCAGGCCGCCGGCGATCACGGCCCGCCAGCTAGTGCGCGGGTTCCAGAGCAGGATGGCGAGCCCGGCCACGATCAGCGCCTCGAACCAGGTGGTCGTCATGATCGTTTGCTCTTGTTGCAGCTGGTAAGCATCGAGCAGGATCGGCGCGATCGCCAGCGCGGCCAGCCAGCGCGACACCCCACGGCGCATCAGCAGGACGTAGATGACGACAGCCATCGCCAGGCCGAGGAGGTGCTGGATGGCGACGACGGTATTGAAATTCGCCACGAAAAGGATCGCCCGGAGCGGTGCCTTGTACCCCTCGGGGTCGTTGCCCTCCGAATTGTAGATGTACTTGACCGAGTCGATGTAGAACAGCGCTGGCCGGTAGGCGAACTGGGCAAGTACCCGGAGCAGCAGGCCGGCGGTCAGCAGGATGGCGGCCAGCCAGTGCCGTCGGACTAGCTGTGCCGCTGAGCCCGCGCGCGAGGCCGCGGGACTGGCCGCGGACCGGTCCGCCCTGCGGGTGACAGCCGTTCGGGCTGTGCCGTTCCCCGCAATGTTGGTCCTAGACACGGCCTGGCGGCACCCATCCGCCGCTGGAGTGCCACAGCGCGAGCACTACTGTCACGATCGCCAGCCACCGGGTCATCCGGTTGCGCGGCACCTGCGTGAGGCAAACCCAGGGCAGCGCCGTATACCAGGCGAACATCCACGGGGCGACCACTATCCAGGCGTAGGTCAGCGCGAACGGCGCCACCACCTCACGCGGCTGGTCGGCGGAGATCCGCTGGTAGACGAGCCAGGCGACGACGAACATCGCGATCAGCCAGATGACGCTGATGTACGGGGCCAGGTCGGCCTTGGTGTAGCCGAGGTGCAGACCGAAGAGCTGGACGAACCAGAGCGGCGAGGGCAGGGTGACCCACTGCGACCCGCCGAACATCGGTTTCAGCGCCCCAACGCCGTAGAAGCTGAACTCCAGCGCGGTCGTGGCGAGGGCGACGAGCGTGATACGGGCGAGCCTCGCCCACTCGCGGCGCATCAGCAACGGCCAGGCGAGCCCGATCGCGACTAGCGCCATGCTGATCTTTATCCCGAACCCGATGCCGATCAGCAGCCCGACGAGCAGGTCGCCGCGCACGCCGCGCATTCGGCGGGACACCTGGATCGCGCCGATCGCCGCGGCCGCGACGAGCGTGTCGAAGTGGCCACCGCCGACCAGTTCCAGGATCAGCACGGGGTTCGCGGTCCAGAACAGCGTGGCGCGGACCGGGTCGTCGGAGGTCTTGAGCAGGAACACGCCGACGCCGAGGAAGACGAGCCCGTTGATGATCATCAGGGCCCAGATCGTGTGCTCGACGCTCGCCCCGCCGAGCCAGGCTGCCAGGGTCTGCAGCCACGTGGCGACCGGCCCGTACACCGACGGCTGGTGCTTCCACTGATAGCCGATGACGCTGAGGTACGTGGCGGTCTTGCTGTGCGCCGGGTTCAGGATCCCGAGGCCCAGGGCGCTGCTGGAGTAGGGGTTGTAGCCGAGCGAGGCTATCCGGCCGTAGGCGGCGTAGCTGGCAGTGTCCGACGAGCCGATCGGGGTCAGGCAGACCATGATCGCGACGATGCCGGTGCTGACCAGCAGCAGCTTGCGGGGATCGGGCCGCCAGCCCTGGCTGTGTGCCCAGAGCATCCCGGCGAGGCCAAGGCAGGCGAGGATGTCGCCCGAGTACAGCATCGCCGCGGCGATGATGTCGTGCATGCCAGCCGTGGCGTGGGCGGGCAGGTTAAACAGCTTGGGCAGGTAATAGGAGAGCGGCAGCCTGAGTTGCAGTGTCTCGGCGTCCGGCGCGAGCGCGCCGACCAGCATGCCGAGCAGCAGCCCGAGCCCGGAAACGGAGACCGCTACCTTCGGGTTCGACAGCCTGCTCCAGGCAAGCTTGCGGATCACGTAGCTCATGAGCCGCTCGACGGGACCGGTCGGCTCGACTACTCCGGTGCCGCTGGCCGGCTGGACGGTACCGTGGTCCGGCGGCGCGAAGCCGGTGGCCTGCTGCGCCGCGCCGACTGTCCGCGTCACGGCCCCGTTCGCGCCGTTCGCCCCGTTCGCGCCGTTCGGCTGCCGGGGATCGTCGGAGTCAGCCAGGAGGACCGCGGGATCACGGTCGTCCGCGCGGCCCCCGGCGGCAGGAACGCCAGCCCGCCCGGCTGACCCAGACGGGTCTGCCGAGTTGGTGGGCACGCGCGTCACCTGGGCCTTACCTCCATTAGCGGACCTGAGTACTTGGCCACGGTCGCCGCAGATATCGCCGCGTCGCCCGGTTCCGGGCTTCCGATCTCTTTATTATGGTCGGCTGATCCTGGGTGCCAGGCCTTCGGCCCCAGCGTAGGTGCAGCCAGTAAGCGCGCACGCCAGTTCGGCTGAATCCTGCCTACGAGGTTGATCTACGAGCACTGAGCAAGATCATGTGACTCGTAGTTAACTATCGTAGCAGATTGTCATAAGAGGGGCGTCACGTGGCGGTCTGCGCCCGGGTCAGGCCGCTGTGGCCGGCAGGCCGAACAGGGAGAACAGCTCCGCCCCGGTCAGGTCGCGGCAGGACGGCGGACTGCCGAACATGTCCGGCGTCATGAACGCGGTGATCGCGGAGATCTTGCTGTCGGTCATGGTGAGCACGTCGATCACGGCGGCGTAGAAGCCGCGCTCCGGGTCGTACAGATAGCAGGCCACCGCAGCCTGGCCGTTGCATCGGACAGGCACGTGCCGCCACTGCTCGGTCAGCGGCCATCGGATCAGGAATTCCCTGATCCGGTCGAGCCCGGAGAACCACGTGGGAACCGGCGGCATGGACCAAGTGGCATCCTCGGTGAGCATGCCGATCAGCGTTTCGGCGTCGCCGCGCTCGAGCGCGTCCGCGTAGCGCTGCACGGTCGCCCGCATCTCATCGTCGCCGAGCCTGCGCAAGGTGGCCTGCTGGCTCTGCGCGGGCAGGCCGCGGGCGATCCGCGCCCGGGCACGCTGCAGGGCGCTTGTCACCGAGCCTGACGACGTGCCGAGCTGACCTGCGATCTCCGCCGCCGAGAAGCCCAGCACTTCGCGCAGCAGGAACACCGCACGCTGCAACGGGGGCATGCCCTGCACGGCGACGATGAACGCCAGCTCAACGCTCTCTCGCTGCTCGTAGCGCGCCTCGGGCGAGTAGCTCGCGTCCTGCGGGAGCAGGTTGTCGGGAAAGGGCCCGAGCCACACCGGGTCGAGCACCGCGTCGCCCAGGCTTGCTCCCGGTCCGGCCGCTGGCCCGAAGTCGACGGGAAGCTCACGCCGGGCCCGGTGCCGGGTCGCGTCCAGCGCGGCGTTGGTGGCGATGGCGTACAGCCAGGAGCGGACGGAACTGCGGCCCTCGAAGCCCGGCAGGCCGCGCCAGGCCTTGAGCAGGGCATCTTGCAGCACGTCCTCGGCGTCGGGCAGCGAGCCCAGCATCCGGTAGCAGTGCGCCCTGAGCCCGGCACGATGGGCCTCGACCAGCTCACCGAAGGCCCGCTCGTCACCGGCCGCGGCAGCCTGCAGCAGCGAGAGTTCGTCGGCAGCCGTCCGGTCCGTCGTGCTCACCCGCTCAACGCTAGCGGTCTGCCGGGCCGGCGGCCGGGGTCGGGCAGAAGCACGCTTCAGGGCGCGCCGGCGAAGTCGACTTCCTTGGTCTCCACCGTGCCCGCAGTCCGCCCGGGCGCGCGGTGAGTGCTCCAGTACAGGTTCGTGTGCGCGATCACCTGATCCGGCGGCGGCGCGCCCCACTGCGTGTGGTCCTCCGTCGTGTGCGCGTCGCTGACCAGTGTCGCGTCGTAACCCCTGGCCACCGCGCCGTGCAGGGTCGAGCGGATGCACTCATCGCTCTGCGCGCCGACCACTACGAGGCGGCCGACAGCGAGGTCCGACAGGACGGCCTCCAGGGTGGTGTCCTCGAAGGCGTCGGCGTAGTTCTTCTGCACGAGCGGCTCGGCCTCGGCCCTGCTCAGCTCGGGGACGATCTGCCAGTCCGCGCTGCCGTATGCGATGTCCTCGTCGGCGTGCTGCACCCAGACGACCGGGACCGCTTCCTGACGCGCCTTGGCCACGAGGCTGGCGATATTCGCGACGACTGCGTCGCGCTCGTGGTTACCCCCGACGATCCCCGTCTGCACGTCGATGACCAGGAGTGCGGTGTTCGGCCGGTTGTCGAGTGTGGTCATGGTGGCGGTGCTCCCTTGGTCGCGTGCTCTGAGTCAACCACGCCAGACCCGGCTGACG
>JASHTT010000454.1 GCA_030040415.1 Streptosporangiaceae bacterium
GTACCGGGTTCATGGCAGCCTCGGCAGGCACGCCGGCGGCCGCGGCCTGCATCGCCTGTGCCCGGCCGATTTCCGCCCCGTCCGGGGCGACCACCGAGTTGTTCGACATGTTCTGCGCCTTGAACGGCGCGACGCGCACACCCTGGCGGGCGAGCCAGCGGCAGATCCCCGCGGTGAGCACCGACTTGCCGGCGTCGGACGCCGTGCCTGCCACCAGCAGCGAGCCGGTCGTCATGGGCCGACGATAACGCGTCCTAGTCTTCGTTCATGGGCGACATCCTGGTCGGGACCGCGTCATGGACTGACCGCACGCTGATCGCCTCCGGCTGGTATCCGCCGGAGGCAGACAATCCGGCCAAGCGGCTGCGGTTCTACGCTGGCAAGTTCCCCCTGGTAGAGGTGGATGCCAGCTACTACGCGCTGCCGTCCGAGCAGACCGCGAAGGCATGGGCGGACCGGACGCCAGCCGGGTTCACCTTCAACGTCAAGGCGTTCAGCCTGTTCACCCAGCACCCGACGCGCATCGCCGCGCTGCCGACCGAGCTGCGGGAAGCCGCGCAGCAACCCGGGAAGGACACCGTTTACCTGCGGCAGGTAGACCCCGAGGTGGCAGAGCGGGCGTGGCAGATCTTCCTGGACGCGCTGGAGCCGCTGCGCCAAGCCGGGAAGCTCGGTGCGATCTTGCTGCAGTTCCCGCAGTGGTTCCCGATCTCGCGTGCGAGCAAGGCGTACATCGTGTCCTGTGCGGAGCGGGTGGCACCGCGCAAGGTGTGCGTCGAGTTTCGCAACCGGACCTGGATGACGCCGGACAACCAGCGGGAGACGCTGCAGTTCCTGGCCGACCACGATCTGCCGTACGTCAGTGTCGACATGCCGCAGGGCTACCCCACGTCGATTCCGCCGGTGCTGGCCGCGACCAGCGACCTGGCCGTGCTGCGGTTGCACGGTCACTCGGACAACTGGCAGAGCAAGGACATACACGAGAAGTTCGGCTACCGGTACAGCCAGGAAGAACTCACCGAGTGGGCGCCGAAGGTCGCCGAGCTCGCGCACGCCGCGCAGACCACGCACGTGCTTTTCAACAACTGCTACAGCGACTACGCGCAGGTCAATGCCCGGCAGCTCGCGGACTTGCTCGGCGTGGACTGAGCGTCAAACTTGACGGTAACGTCTGACCGCTGACAGACAGGAGAGCAGGTGGAACGCAAGCTGCGCGTCGCCGTCATCGGCGGCGGCATCGGCGGACTGACCGCGGCGCGAGCCCTGCTGCTGCGCGGCTTCGACGTGCACGTTTACGAGTCGTCGCCGGAACTCAAGGAGATCGGAGCCGGCGTGGCGCTGCACCCGAATGCCATGAAGGCGCTGCGATCCCTCGGCCTCGAGGAACCGGTCCGTGCCGTCGGATACCAGTCATCGCTGCAGCAGCTGCGCACCTGGAAAGGCCGGACGATATCGAGCACCGACTCCGCGGCGACCGCACAGCGCTTCGGCGCGGCCGGCTGCACGATCCACCGCGCGGACCTGCTCGACGTGCTCGCCCAGTCGGTCCCGGCCAAGGCCGTGACCCTCAGCGCCCGGTGCGCGGCCGTGACTACCGGCGACGATCGCGGCATCGCACGTTTCACTGACGGCACCGAGGCGGAGGCCGACGTCGTTGTCGGCGCCGACGGGATCCACTCGGCTGTCCGCGCGAGCCTGTTCGGTCCCGACGCACCGCAGTTCACCGGGAAGATCTGCTACCGCAGCGTCATCGGTGTCGCCGCGCTGCCGGCCCGGCGAATCGAGCCGTACGAAGGCCTGTGGCTCGGGCCGCACGGCACCCTCGTCGTCTACGGCGTGCGGCGCGGCGAGGCCATCAACGTCGTCGCCCACTACGACGACCCGAGCTATCAGCACGAGTCCTGGATCGCGGAGTGCGATCGCGGCGAGATCCTTGGCCGCTACCGCCGCTGGCACTCGTCGCTGCGGGAGATGTTCGCGGCAGGCGACACCTGGTACAAGTGGGCGCTGTACGACCGCGACCCGATCCCGGCCTGGACGAAGGGCAGGACCACCATCCTCGGCGATGCCGCCCATCCGATGCTGCCCTACCTCGGCCAGGGCGCCGGGCAGGCCATCGAGGACGGCTGCGTGCTGGCGGCGGCGCTCGGCAAGCTAGCCGACGACCCGTCGGCCGCGCTGCAACTCTACGAGCGATCGCGCAGGCCGCGGACCAGCCGGGTGGTGCTCACCGCCCGCGCCAGGGGCGACGACAACCACCTCGTCTCGCCGGTAGCCGCGCTCAAGCGGGACATGCTCATCGCCGTCCGCAAGCGGTTCAGCAAGGACGTCACCGGACGCGGCGAGGCCTGGATCGCCGACTACGATGCCGGCTCTCCCGAGGCACTGGCCGGTTAGGCAGTGCTGCTGCGCGGGCCGGTACAGTCTGCGCACATGGCCGTGCCGATCAGTGGCGCTGACCCGGAGATCTTGTTCCGGGCCGCCGGTGTCGACCTGGTTCGCGGCGACCGCCTCCTCCTTGACCAGGTGAGCGTCACGATCCGGGCAGGTGAGCACTGGGCGCTGCTCGGCCCGAACGGCGCAGGCAAGAGCACCCTGCTGCAGGTCATGGCGACGCACGCGCACCCGACGCGGGGCCAGGTCGACGTGCTCGGCCGCCGTCTTGGCACCGTGAATGTATTCGCGCTCCGGCCCTGGATCGGCCATGTCAGCCCGCACCACCGGGTGGACCCGCAGCGCACTGTCGGGGATGTGGTGCTGACCGGCCTCACCGGCACGATCCAGCTCGTGCCGGGCCGCGAGGCAACCGAAGCTGAGCTAGCGCGCGCTGGTGCGGTGATCGACCTGATGGGCTTGCGCGCCAGGGCCGACGCGCGATGGCTGGTGCTATCCCAGGGCGAGCGCGGCCGGGCGCTCATCGGCCGAGCGCTGATGGCACAGCCGCGGCTGCTCCTGCTGGACGAGCCTGCGGCCGGCCTAGACGTTGCGGGCCGCGAGCAGCTGCTCGCCAGCATGGACGAGCTTCGCCAGCGACTGCCGGGTCTGGCGACCGTGCTCGTGACGCACCACCTGGAGGAGCTGCCCGCGAGCACGACCCACTCCCTGCTGCTGCGCGACGGGCACGTGGTAGCGGCCGGGCCAGCCCCGGAGGTGCTGACCACCGAGCTGGCGAGCGCTTGCTTCGGCATCCCGGTCACCGTCAGCCGCCACCTGGGCCGCTGGACGGCACTATCGTCTCCTCGTCATCCCACCTAAGCCAGGCAGGGGTCATGCCCGACGCATTTATTGTCGACGCCGTTCGCACTCCGGTAGGCAAGCGCGGCGGCGGGCTCGCGGCGGTCCATCCCGCCGACATGGGCGCGGCGGTACTGGCCGAGCTGGTCGAGCGCACCGGGATCGACCCGTCGGCAGTCGAAGATGTCATCTTCGGCTGCGTGGACACGGTGGGGCCGCAGGCCGGCGACATCGCCAGGACCGCATGGCTCGCCGCTGGGCTGCCCGACCACGTCCCCGGCACGACGGTCGACAGGCAGTGCGGTTCGTCCCAGCAGGCCGTGCACTTCGCCGCGCAGGCCGTCATGTCCGGTACCGCCGACGTCGTCGTGGCAGGCGGCGTGCAGAACATGAGCGCGGTGCCGATCTCCTACGCGATGACCGCCGGCCAGGCGCTTGGCTTCCCTGACCCGTTCCGCGGCTCGGCCGGCTGGCAGCGCAGGTACGGCGACCAGGAGGTCTCGCAATTCCGCTCCGCGGAGATGATCGCCTCGAAGTGGGACATCAGCCGTGCGGACATGGAGAGGTTCGCGGTGACATCGCACGAGCGGGCGCTTCGCGCCGCAGCGCAGGGCCGGTTCGACAGGGAGATCGTGCCCGTCGCCGGCCTCACCGCGGACGAGTCGCCGCGCCAGCCTGACTGGACGAAGATCAGGTCCCTGCCGCCGCTCGTCGAGGGCGGCCGCCTCACCGCCGCGGTATCCAGTTCCATCGCCGACGCTGCCGCCGCACTGCTCGTGGTCAACGAGGCTGGCCTGCGGGCGCATGACCTGACGCCCCGGGCGCGGATTCACCACATGTCGGTCCGCGGGGCGGACCCGGTGTGGATGCTGACCGCCCCGATCCCGGCGACCGCGCACGCGCTGGCAAAGACCGGGCTCACGCTGGCGGACGTGGACCTAGTCGAGATAAACGAGGCGTTCGCGTCGGTCGTGCTCGCCTGGGCCGCCGAGACCGGCGCCGACCTGGACCGGGTCAACGTCAACGGCGGCGCGATCGCGCTGGGTCACCCGCTCGGCGCGACCGGAGCACGGCTGATGACCACGCTGCTGCACGAACTCGACCGCATCTCCGGACGCTACGGCCTGCAGGTGATGTGCGAGGGCGGCGGCCAAGCAAACGTCACGATCATCGAGCGGCTGCGCTGATCCGGCACCGGCAGGCCCGTCAGCGTGGCTCACGCGGCAAGCGCAGGCCCCGCTCGGCCAGCACGTTGCGCTGGATCTCGTCCGAACCGCCGTAGATGGTGTCGGCCCTGGTGAACAGGAACAATCGCTGCGCATCGCTGAGGTCGTAGCCGGGCCCGATGAGGGTTGCGGCCGGCCCGGCGACATCGATGGCGAGTTCGCCGAGCCGCTGGTGCCAGCGCGACCAGATCAGCTTGCTGACGTTAGCCTCGACGCCCGACACCGTGTTGGCTGGCACCGTGTTGGCTGGCACAGTGTTTGCTGGCATCGCATGGCCCGGCGGCCGGAGCGTCGCCAGCGCCGTGTACCGCATCACCTGCAGACCGATCCACGCCTGCACGATCCTGGCGCGAAGCGCCGGGACGTCGACAGCGCCGGTCGACCGCGCGCTCGCGAGAACCGCCTCGAACTCGCGCTGGAATCCGAGTTGCTGGCCGAACGTGGACACGCCGCGCTCGACAGCCAGCGTGCCCATCGCCACCCGCCAGCCGTCGCCGGGCGCGCCGACGATGTCGGCCGCGGCCGCCCTTGCGTCGTCGAAGAACACCTCGTCGAACTCCGATGTGCCAGTGAGCTGCATGATCGGACGGACTTCGATACCTGGCTGGCGCATCGGCACCAGCAAGTAAGACAGCCCCCGGTGACGCTCGGCGGCCGGGTCGGTGCGGGCGAGCACGAAGCACCAGTCAGCGACCTCGGCCAGCGACGTCCATACCTTCTGCCCGTCAACGTGCCACTCGCCACCGTCCAGCCGGGCCCTCGTGGACACCGCCGCGAGGTCCGAGCCGGCGCCGGGCTCGGAGTAACCCTGGCACCACAACTGCGTCCCGTGCAGCACGCCAGGCAGGAACCTGGCCCGCTGCTGCGCGGTGCCGAACATCAGCAGCGTCGGCCCGAGCAACTGCTCGCCGATGTGACCAACCCGGCCCGGCGCGCCGGCCCGCGCGTACTCTTCGGAAAAGATCACCTGGTGCCGCCACGAAAGGCCGCGGCCGCCATCCGGCTCCGGCCAGCCGAGCCCGATCCAGCCGTCCGCGCCCAGCCGCCGTTCCCACGCCATCCGCTCCGGCACGAACTCGTGCTCGCGGCCGGGGCCGCCACTGCCGCGCAGCTGCGCGAAGTCACCGGTGAGGTTCGCGTCGAGCCAGCCGCGCACCTCGGCGCGGAAGGCATCTTCCCCTGGCGCTGGCACGGGTCAGCTTTCCTCGTCGGCCGGCTGCTCCGTCCCCTGTTCGTCCTGGCGCCGGGCGTCGCGCATCGACCGGGCATCGTGACCGGCCAGCGCGTCCGTGCCTACCTCGGCATTATGCGCGTGCGCGAGGTGGTGCAGGCCGAACACCGAGTCCATGCCGATCTGCATGCCCATCGCGTCCTCGGCCTGGTTGACCGCCTTCTTCGTCAGCGCGAGGCCGAGCCGCGGCATGGCGCTGATCTTCACGGCGATCCCGGTGACTTCATCCGCGAGCCGCTCACGCGGCACCACCCGGTTGATCATGCCAAGCTCATAGGCACGCGCGGCGCTGACCCGCTCGCCGAGGAAGAGGAATTCCTTGGCCTGCCGCGGACCCATCACCCAGGGGTGCGCGAAGTACTCAACGCCGGGAATGCCCATCCGCACGACCGGATCGGCGAAGAACGCGTCATCAGACGCGACGATGAGGTCGCACACCCAGGCCAGCATGAGCCCGCCGGCGATGCACGCGCCGTGCACCTGCGCGATGACCGGCTTGGGCAGCTCGCGCCAGCGGCGGCACATGCCGAGGTAGACCTCCTGCTCGCGGGCGTACCGGCTGTCGGCGCCCGGCTTGCCGACGTGGTCCCACCACAGACCCGCGCGCCGGTCGAAGGAAGCGCCGACATCGCGGCCAGGCGTGCCGATATCGTGCCCGGCGGAGAAGTGCTTGCCCGCCCCGGACAGCACCACTACGGCGATGGAGTCGTCGGCCGCCGCCCGGTAGAAGGCGTCGTCGAGCGCGTAGGTCATGGCCGAGTTCTGCGCGTTGCCGTACTGCGGCCGGTTCATCGTCACCCGTGCGATCGCGCCATCGGCCTCGTACCGGACCACCTCGTCAGCCATCAGGTTCACTCCTCAGCCTCCCCGGGCGATCCCGCTGGCTTGTCCTGGCCGAAGGCCTCGCGCAGCCGGTCGGAAACGCCGGACAGGTTCAGCTCGAACGTGTAGCCCTGCTCGTAGCGGTAGCTGCGCTTGACGTCCCACGGATCGATGCCGTTGAAGGCCTCCTTGGCCATCCGGATGACGGCAGGGTCCTTGGCGGCGATCTGCGCGGCGACCTCGAGCGCGGTCGGGCGGAGCTGGTCTTTGGGCACCACCCGCAGCACCGAACCGAAGGCGTGCAGTTCCGCCGCTGTCGCAGTCGCCGAGGTGTACATCATCGCCCTGGCCTTGTGCTGCGGCACCAGCCTCGACAGGTGGGTCGCCGCACCCAGCGCGCCGCGATCCACCTCTGGCAGGCCGAAGGTGGCATCCTCACTCGCGACTATCACGTCCGAGTTCCCGGCGAGGCCGATGCCGCCGCCGAGGCAGTATCCGTGTACGGCTGCGATCACCGGCACGGCGCACTCGTACACGGCCGCGAACGCCGCGAAGCAGCCCCTGCTCGCGCCTATCAGGGCCGCGTAGCCCGTGTCGGCCCTGACCTCCTTGATGTCGATACCCGCGTTGAAGCCGCGGCCCTCCGCGCGCAGCACCACGACCCGCACGTCCGGGCGAGCGCCGACGGCGCGCACGGCGTCCGCCAGCTCGAACCAGCCAGCGACGGGCAGCGCGTTTACCGGCGGGTGGTCGACGACCACTTCCGCGACATGGCCGGTCAGCGTGCTGGTAATCACGTTGCCTCCGTCACGGGTGCTGGCTGGAGACCGAGACGACCTCCCCGGTCAAGTACGACGAGTAGTCGCTGGCGAGGAACACGATCACGTCGGCGACCTCCCACGGCTCCGCGGCACGGCCGAAAGCTTCGCGCGCCGCCAACTCGGCGAGGAACTCCTCGCTGGATACCTTCGCCAGGTGCGGGTGCATGGCGATGCTAGGCGACACGGCGTTGACGCGCACGCCGGCGGGCGCCGCCTCGATGGCCGCACAGCGGGTGAGTGCCATCACGCCGGCCTTGGCGGCGGCGTAGTGCGCCTGCCCGGCCTGTGCCCGCCAGCCGATCACCGACGCGTTGTTCACCACCACGCCGGTGCCGCGCGCCATCATGTGCCGGAGCGCGGCCCTGGTGCATCGGAAGGTCCCGGTCAGCGTGACGTCGAGGACGACGCTCCACTGCTCGTCGGTCATCTCCACAAGCCGGGTATCTCCGCCGAGACCGGCGTTGTTCACCACGACGTCGAGGTGGCCGTGCTCGGCGATCGCAGCCTCGAAAAGGTTGTCCACCTGCGGCTGCGACGTCACGTCGCACACCACGGCGAGCGGCCGTTCTCCGCTGACCTCTGCTAGCCGCTCGGCGGCCTCGCCCAGCCGGCGCTCGTGCCTGTCGCTGATCACGACCCTGGCGCCTTCCTCGGCGCAGCGCCGCGCCGTCGCGAAGCCGATGCCGGTGCCCGCCGCCGCGGTCACCAGCACGGTGCGGCCGGTCAGCAGGCCGTGGCTTCGATGCGGCCGCGGCGGCGCTGTCACGGTGTCACCGCGCGGTCGGTTGCGGTCAGCCGGTCCAGAATCTCGGTGGCCTCCGCGATGATTCGCTGTACCAGGTCGGCACAACTGGGCAGGTCCTCGATGACCCCAGCGACCTGGCCGCTGGCCAGCGTACCGAGATCCGTCCGGCCGTCGACCATGCTGGCGCGCAGCATCATCGGCGTGTTCGCAGCCATGAGCACCTGCGACCAGCTCAGCTGGTGGCTGCGCTTCATCGCGAGCCCTTCGGTGACGATGTCCCGCCAGGACGTGCCGGACATCTTGCGGAACGCGGCCGCGTGCCGAGCCGACCGGCTCAGCCTGGCCAGCGCTCCCCCGCTGGCGAGCTTGTCAGCCAGCGGTGTCCGCAGCACCCGCTGCGGCACGCCGTCCAGCACCGACGTGACCACCGTGTCGGTTACCGTGCGCTTCAGGTACTCCGCCTTGACGTGGTCCGGCACAGGGCTGTCGCTGGTCAGCAAGAATCTCGTGCCCATCGCGACGCCGGACGCGCCGTAAGCCAGCGCGGCCACCAGCCCCCGCCCGTCGCAGAAGCCGCCCGCCCCGATCACCGGCAGGTCGACGGCCGCCGTGACCTGAGGCAGCAGGATCGAAGTCGGCACGCTGCCGGTGTGCCCGCCGCCCTCGCGGCCCTGCGCGATGACGGCGTCCACGCCCCACGCCGCCACCTTTTCGGCGTGCCGCCTTGCCCCTATCGACGGCACGACGACAAGACCGTCGTCCTTCAGCGAGCGGATCACTCGCTCGTTCGGTGCCAGCGCGAACGACGCCACCCGCACGCCGTGCTTGACCAGCAGCCTGGCCCGCTCCGCGAGGTCTGGCGCGTCGCCGCGCATGTTGACGCCGAACGGCTTGCCGGTCAGCTCCCGCGTGCGGCCGATCGCGGCGTCTGTCTCGGTGAGTGTCAGCGTGGCACTGGCCAGGATGCCGAACGCGCCCGCGTTCGCCGTCGCCGCCGTGAGCTCGGGCGTCGACACCCAGCCCATGCCCGTCTGCACTATCGGGTAGTCCACGCCGAACAGGCGGCAGACCGGGGTCAGCAGCGCGGCGTGCACAGGCCGCGGCGACAGCGCGGGCGGCTCGCCGACAGGCGTCACCCGGTCACCTCGTCACGCAACCGTCGCCGGCCTTGGTGATCTCCCGCGTGCGCGCTCGCGCAGTTCTCCCTTGACCACCTTGCCGCCCGCGTTGCGCGGCAACTCGTTGACGAACACAACCTCCCGCGGAACCTTGAAGTTGGCCAGCCGCCCGCGGCAGTGCGCGATGACCTCCTGCTCGCTCGGCTCGCGGCCTGACCGCGGCACGATGTAAGCCAGGCCGACCTCGCCGAGCCGCTCATCCGGTTCTCCCACCACCGCGCAGTCCGCCACCGAGTCCAGCAGCATGATCGCGTTCTCTACCTCGGCCGGATACACGTTGAAGCCGCCCACCGTGAACATGTCCTTCAGCCGGTCGGTGATCGTCAGGTAGCCGCGCTCGTCGAGGTGCCCGATGTCACCGGTATGGAGCCAGCCGTCTGGCTCGACAGCGGCTAGCGTCGCGGCCTGGTCGTCAAGGTACCCGACCATGACGTTCGGGCCGCGGAGCTGGATCTCGCCATCTTCGCCAGGCCGGGCATCCCGGCCGTCGGCGCCGGCGATCCGGATCTCGAAGTCCGCGGCCGCGCAGCCGGATGTGCCGGAGACGGTCGCCGCGTCGTCCCCGGGCATGCAGAGGGTCACGACCACTGCTTCGGTGAGCCCGTAGCCGGTCAAGATCGTCTCGAACGTCAGCTCGCTGCGCATCCGCTCTATCAGCGCGACGGGAACCATCGCGGCGCCGGTCACCGCCAGCCGCAGCGAGGACAGGTCGTGCTGGCCGCGCCCGGGGTGAGCCAGTATCTGGGTAAAGATCGTTGGCGGGCCTGGCAGCACGGTGACGCGTTCGCGCTCGATCTGATCGAGCACCCGGTCCACGTCGAACGTCAGCTGAGGGACCATGGTCGCGCCGGTGAGCAGCGCTACAAGCCAGCCCGCCTTGTAGCCGAAGGTGTGGAAGAACGGCGCGATGATCATGTACACGTCGCTGTCGGCGACCTCGGCGCGCTGCGCCCACGCGGCGGCGACGGCGATAGCCTGCCGGTGCGTCGACACCGCGCCCTTCGGCACTCCCGTCGTGCCGGATGTGAAGATGATGTCCGCGACGTCCTCCGGACTCACCTCCGCAGCCCTGGCTGCCGCCGTCTGCTCGCTGACCTCCTCAGCCCGCCCGAGCAGCTGCTGCCAGGTCACCTCGCCCTGATCCGGGACCCGCCCGGCGCCCTGCTCCGCTGCCTCGACCGGCACGCGGACCGCCAGTGCGCGCAAGTCCGGCGCCGTCGGCTCGGCGGCGGCTTGGCGGAGCGCGGCAAGGTAGTCCGTGCCCAGGAAACGGTCCGGCAGGAAGACGATCCTTGCCCCGGTGCGGTACAGCACGTCGAGAGCCTCATGGCCGGTGTAGCGCGTATTCACTGGCACCAGGCTCGCCCCCGCGGTCTGCGCACCGAGCGCGGCAATCAGCCAGTGCACGGTGTTCGGCAGCCAGACCGCGACCCGGTCACCGGCTTGCACGCCTGCCGCGATGAGTGCTCGCCTCATTGCGGCGACCCGGGCCGCGAGCTCTGCGTGTGACAACCGGAGCGGGCCGTCGATCACCGCGAGGCGGTCGCCGTACCGCTTGGCGGCAGCGTCAAGGACGGCGCCCATGGTATGCGGAGGGGTCGTCACCGTGTTCGCCTCGACTGCGGGGGTCCGGGCTCGCCCCCGTGCGGGCGCTCGTCACCGGTATCAAGCAAGTGCTTGGTAGCGTAACGACGCCCAGATGGCAGCGCCAGCGCGACCGCACCCGGAGCTCAGTCCTCGGGGTAAAGGCCAGCCAGCAGCTCGATGGCGCGCTCGAACACGGCCGGAGTGAGGAGTTCCGGGGCAATGCTCCGGTAGACCAGCAGCCCGAGGCCCAGCGCGTAGCCGATGGCCCAGACTTCCACGGGCGTGGTCCCGGGAAGCGGCTCATCGGGGTCCTTCGCGGCCAGCTCAGCCAGTTCCCGCAGGAAGTCGGCACCGTATCTCTGCAGCGCTTCCGGGCTGCGCAGCAGGGCGGCAAAGAACTCGAGCACCACCGCCAGCCATGCCTTGTCCGTGGCGGCCTGGTCGACGGCCATCGTGCGGCCGAACTCCGCCAGGCGCTCTCGCAGCGGGCGGGACTGGTCGGTCAGGGCGCTGCCGTAGTCCGGCGTCGGCTGCGCCTCGACCGCGGTGAGCAGCAGATCCTCCTTGCTAGAGAAGTGCCCGTAGATAGCGCCCTTGGTCACCTCGGCCGCTTCCGCGATCTGCTCGAGCGAGGTCGCCGCGTAGCCGCGCTCGCGGAACAGGCGCTGAGCCTCGCTGAGCAGTCGCTGCCGCGTCTGCGCTGAGGATGTCGCTCTCGTCGTCCTGGCCATAGAGCCAATGCTGCCACAGTTGACATTCCATCGGTATCTAGATACCGTTAGATTTCAGATACCAACAGTATATGAGCATGGCTGGCTTTGCTGGCGCAGCTCAGACTGGAGGACCGCATGACCGTCGCGGAGCGCGTTACCCGCCGCGTCGTAGAGCCCGCGGCCGTTCGCTTCTTCCAATGGCGCGGCGACTTCGTGGCCAGCCTGATGCGACCCGATACGAAGGCCGATCCATACCCTCTCTATGCCTCGCTCCGCCGCGCCGGGCTGGTCCGCAGCCCACTCGGTCCGTGGGCGTCGGCAAGTCACGCGACCGCCACGACAGTTCTCCGCGACCAGCGATTCAGCACATCGCCAAGGCACCAGGACGGATACCGGCCGCCGAGTTACCCGGCGGGCGACCCGCGGGCCGAGCTGCCCGCGGCCGACATGCTCATGATGGACCCGCCCGATCACACCAGGCTCCGCCGGCTTGTCTCCGTCGCGTTCAGCGCGAGGACGGTAGCCGGCCTTGAACCCTGGATCCGTCACGAGACCGGCAGGCTCCTTGCTCCCCTTGACGCAGCCGCGGGCTTCGACATCATCGAGGCGCTTGCCTACCCGCTGCCCATCGCCGTGATCTCCCACCTGCTCGGGGTGCCAGCCGATGACCAGGCCAGCTTCCGCGCCTGGGGTAATGAGGTCGCCACCACGATCGACGGAACCGCCGCGGGCGCTGAAAGCCAAACCCGGGCGGCAGAGCTCGCCCTGACCGCGTACCTGCGCGAACTCGCAGACGAGCGCCGCGTCCATCCCGACGAGAGTCTGCTCTCCGCGCTCGTGGCTGCCGAGCAGGAAGGCGACAAGCTCACCACCCAGGAGGTCGTGAGCACTGCGCTGCTGATCCTCGTCGCCGGCTTCGTGACGACGGTCAACCTGATCGGGAACGGCACGGTCGCGCTGCTCGGCGAGCAAGCGAACTGGCAACGGCTGACGCAAGAGCCCGCGCTCGTCCCGGCAGCGGTCGAGGAGATGCTCCGCTACGACAGCCCGGTCCAGCTGACCTCACGATTCGCCACCGAAGACATAGAGGTCGGTGACACGCTGATCCCCAGGGGCGCCACGGTCATCGTGGCCATCGGCGGCGCCAACCGCGATCCCGGCGTATTCGACGAGCCGGACCGCTTCAAGATCGACAGGCCGGACGCCTCCCGGCACCTGTCGTTCTCCTTCGGCATCCATCATTGCCTCGGCTCGGCACTGGCGCGCCTGGAGGGCCGGATCGCGACAGAGGAACTCACCCGCCGATACCCGAACCTCGAGCTGGCCGCGACCCCCGTCCGGAACCGTCTTCTGGTGCTGCGCGGCTACGACAGCATCCCCGTCCGCGTCGGCCGCGACATCGCGGCCTGAGCTGCCAGACCGTATTGCCCGCAGATGCGGCGTCAGGCACACTGAGTGCCAGAAGCTGGCCGGTGACTCGGGGGGGCGGCATGCTGCACACGTCGATCGGGCGAGCCGCCCGCATGGCCGTGGCGCTGACCGCGGCAGCCGTTGCTGGCTCTTTCTCAGCGGCGGTGGTACCGGCGCAGGCCGCTACCGCGTCGGGATGGCAGATCTCCAAGACGTTCGCGGTGCCCGACACCTCATTGAACGACGTTGTGGCGTTCTCGAACGGGACCGCGTGGG
>JASHTT010000455.1 GCA_030040415.1 Streptosporangiaceae bacterium
GGCGGGCAGGCCGGTCAGCGCGTGTCGCGTTCGGCCGTCCGCGCGCTCAGCGCCATCCGGGCTCGGCACCCGGCGCTGCACCTGCGAGCAGGAGTTAGCTCACCGCATGAGGGTCCGCTCGGCCTGCGAGCCGCGACAGCTGAGGCTCGGGGAGCGATCATCGCAGCGCGCGCAAGCGGCAAGCCGCCTGGTGTCACTGCCCACGACGCGACTGGCGTCCAGCGGATGCTGATGGAGTGGTACGCCTCCGAGACCGCCCGGACGTCGGTGCGGGTTCAGCTTGCGCCGCTGGAGAAGCTCGGCGCGGCGCGAGCCGAGACGGCCATCCGGACTTTGGCTGCGTTCCTGGATGAGCAGGGGTCGATTGGCCGGACGGCCCAGCGGCTGCATCTGCACCGCAATGCGGTCGCTCACCGGATGCGGCGGATCACTTCCCTACTCGGAGCCAACCTCGATGATGCTGACCAGCGGCTCGCGCTGCAGCTAGCGTGCCGGGCGCGACTGCTGCACTAGCGACGGCTAGCCGCGCGCCTGAAACGGCTCGATCAACTGTTCGGCGAGGAGCAGCGGCAGAGAATGCGACGCGGCGTCCTGTTCCACGGGGACTGGCCGGCCGTCCAGGCCGGTGCGGCCGACGACGCCGTCGCGGGCCGGGAACCTGGCGCGGCCGGCCAGGACGTCCCAGATCGTGAGCACGACGCCGAGGTTGGCGTGCTGAACGTCGGCCGCGTGATGCAACCGATGGTAGGCCGGACTCACGATGACGCGGCCTACCGGGCCGAACGACCAGCGCAGATTGGCGTGCTGAAGCGTGCCGATGCAGACGTAGATCGTGATGAGCACCGGCGCGATCGCCCGTGTCGGCATCAGCGCGACGACCGGGACGGTAGCCAGCAGGAAGCCGGTCGTGTGCATGAGCGGGTGCGCGCGGAAGGATGTGAGGACGCTCAGCTCCTCCTGGCTATGGTGCAGCGCGTGGAACCGCCACAGCGGACCGAGGCGATGGTCGGCGTAGTGCGCGAGCCAGTTCGCCCCGTCCATAGCGACGATCGTGACGGGAACGACCAGCCACAGCGGCCAGTTTTGCGTCCATCGCAGCTCGATCCAGTGCAGATGATCGCTGATCAGGGCCGCGGCGCCGACGCTGAGCAAAGTCATCAGGGGTATCACGAAGATCGCGTGCAGGGCGAGGTAGCACACGTCCTGAACGTGTCCACGGGCCATGATCGGCCGGCGCTCGGCTGGCCAGAGCCGCTCGCAGATGCCCGTACCGACGACCAGAGCCACAAGGAGCGGAGCGGCGAGTTCGGCCCGTCCCGCCGACAGCACGGCCTCCAGCTGTCCCTGCCGGATCAGCTGGCTGACCGCGACCCAGACGATCAGGCCCGTGATCCCGGCCACGGCGAACGACGTCGCGCACAGACGGCGCCACGACGCTGACAGAACGGCCGGCCGTCGGCGGACCGGGGTCGCGACCTGGCCGACCGGGATCGGCCGCTCGATGCCTTCGACCCGGGCAGGCCGTACCTGGCTCTGCGTAACGGACAACCCAGCTCCTCGACTCGCGCCGTGGTAACAATCCTGGACGCTAGTCCTGTAGGCCACTACTAACGGATGCCAGGCGCCCGCGGTTCAGCCACTCCAGGGCACGGCTCCGCCAGCGCTTCGCTGAGCCAGCGCCTTGCTCAGCCTGCGCCTTTGCCCAGCCTGCGCCTTGCTCAGTTGGCGCCTTGCTCAGTTGGCGCCTTGCTCAGCCAGCTTCGCGCTCGGCCGAGCTGCGCTCGACGCAGAACTCGTTACCTTCGGGATCGGACAACACGACCCAGCCCATCCCGTCCGGCTCGCGGTGGTCCGCGACCAGCGTGGCGCCGATCGCGAGCAGGCGCGTTACTTCCGCGTCGCGGCTACGTTGTGTCGGCATCAGGTCCAGGTGGACCCTGTTCTTGACCATCTTGCCTTCAGGCACGGGGATGAACAGCAGGCTGATGCCGTGGCCGGAGACGATCCGGCCTTCCGGATCGTCAGGATGGTTCGGGTCGTCCGGGTCTTCCTGCCAGCCCGTGACCTCACTCCAGAACAACGCCTGGCGGTACGGGTCAGTGCAGTCGACAGTGATACTGCGGATGTTAAGCATCTGGCGTTCCTTCGCGTAGCTCGCGCGCGACGCCACGGCGGAGCGTCAGGCAGGGATGCCGGGTGAAGGCGCGCTATTTCGTATGACGGACATGGCGGCCCCCTTCCCGAGTCGATGACGCTGCGATCCAGTATGCCAAGCGGCCGCGAGCCGCACTACCGGCTACGCCTTGGCGGTCACCGAACCGGTCCCACGGCTAGGCCACTTGCGGGGACCACGGCGGCAAGTAGAGCACGAACATCGCCAAGAACATCAAGCCCCACATGCTGTCGCGCAGGAGGACCGCGAGCCCTGCGAATGCGAGCCCCGGCAGCAACCGCCGCCGCGACCCTGCAACGCGGAAAACGCCCATCAGGCCGATGACCGTTAGCACCACGCCGAGGTGAGTGAATCTTTGCACTCGGCCCCGACGCCTGGGCTGGACGAATGCCGGCGTGCCGTATCTATCAGCTGGGCCGGCAGATGAGCCCAACAGCAGCAAATACCGCCGACGCCTCAGCCTCATCGCAGCCTCCCGCGTTCTGGCTCTGCACTGCGTAATTCGACTGTACGCTCCTCCGCACTTGAAGAAAGTGGCGCAGACGGCATGCTTGCGGCAGCGTCCTGCTCGCTGGCCCGACGCTGAGATGCGCCGGCTCGCCTATGCGCTGGCAAGGCAGCGCCCCGCTGGCGTCCTCATGCAGATAGGAAGGACGCCCAGGTCGCGGTTACAGCCGACCATGGGCGTCCTTCTGTCACTTCCGCGGCACAGTTCGCGGAGCTGGTCATCTAGCGGGCGTATCGGCGGTACCTGATCGTGGCGAAGACAACGGCGAGCGTGAACTGGACGAGCCAGATTGCGCCCCCGACGACCAGGCTGGCCTCGGCGCCTGGATGGGCCACCGTGAACGCCGTGGTGAATCCGACGTGTGCTGCCAAGCTGCTCCAGATGGCCAGCTGAGCCGCTAGAGCGGCGTACATGACCAGCAGGAGCGCGGTGCGCGGGGAGTGCACCGGCTGTGTGGAGTTCGGCTGGTTGGCAGAGGCGTGGCTGGCGTTCATGTTTCCTCCTTGAGGGTTGCCAGGTCCACTGGTTGTGGCGCCGTTGCTGACTGGCCGGCAGGTGCCGGCCTCGTCGCTGGCCTGCGGTCTGGCCGCGTCGCGGCTTCGAACATGGCGATCAGCTCGGCGCCGCAGGCTTCTAGATCAAGCTCGGGATTGGCGGCGTACTGTCTGAGCACTTCATCCAGGGCGGCCTTCATGACCATGGCCATGATGTGAGGATCGAAGCGGCGTAGACGCCCGGTCTCCTGACCGTGCCGCAAGATCCGCGCTACGAGCTCGATCTCTTCCGTCCGAGCGTCGTATGTGGAGCTGAGGCGTCCGCTTTCGTGCGGATAGGCGTCGAAGATGCGGACCAGCGCGAGGACGTCCCGGCCATGGGTCTGGATGTAGCCGGTCCAGGCGGTGAGGTAAGGAGCGATGAACCGCTCTGGGTACTGCAGCGGATTCGCGGCGCGCAGCAGCGGTTCCAGGTACTGCCGCATCTCGCCGACCGCATCGGTGATCACCGCCTGGATCAGGTCGTCCTTGGCAGGGAAGTGGTAGGTGACCACGCCCTTGCTCACTCCGGCTCGGCGGGCCACCTCGGCCACCGAGGCGCGCGGGTAGCCGACCTCCACGATCGCGTCGACCATGCACTCCACCAACTGGTCGCGGCGCTTGCGCTGGGTGAAAGTAGCGGCACTGCCTGCCGCGCCTTCCTGCCTAGTACGCATGGCTGGAGATTAGTACGATCGTACTAATCTTGTCAAGCGGACACTTCTCGCAAGCAGCAGCGCCCATGCCGTGGGCACGGCGAACTCGCTTGGGAAGACAACGGAATAGGTGGCGTTCCTTGCCTTGACTGCGCGCGGCGCTACGGCGGAAGAGTCAGGCCGGAAGGCGGGGCGGAGGCGCGGTGTGCCGGATGACAGACATGTGCAGCCTCCTTCGATGTCGGCAGATGCTGCCAGGCCTTGCGAGCCTGGCAGCAGTCAGCTGGCGATGTAACAGAGCACCGCGCGGACGCGGCGGTGGTCATCATCGCTGACAGGAAGGTCGAGCTGGTCGTAGATGTTCGAGATGTGGCGAACGACCGCCCGCTCTGTGATTGACAGCAGCCGGGCGATGGCCGCGTTGCTGAGGCCCTCGGCGATGAGCGCGAGCACCTCGCGCTGCCGTCCGGTCAGCCGCTGGAGCGAATCCGCGCGCGGGGTTGCGAGCGGCATCGGATATGCGGGGCGCGGATATGCGGTGGCTAAGGCCGGCGAGATCGGGCCGGGCCGGGTCCGGCGGAACGTTTGCGCGGATCCGGCTAGGTGGGTGGTGGCAGGCGACGTCATCTACTAGCCCCTTTGGCATTTGCTTGATGGGGACGGCTAGTCGGCGCGGGTTGAGGACCGTCGGAG
>JASHTT010000045.1 GCA_030040415.1 Streptosporangiaceae bacterium
ATGTCCAAGACCCGCGGTAACACCGTGGACCCGCTGGACTGGATCGAAAGGTTCGGGGCAGACGCCACGAGGTTCACCCTCGCCCGCGGCGCCACGCCCGGCGGCGACGTGGCCGTCAGCGAGGAGTGGGTGGCCGGCTCACGCAACTTCTGCAACAAGCTATGGAACGCCGTGCGGTTCGCTCAGCTCAACGGCGCTGGCGCGGCCGCCAGGGCGGACGGTACCGGCCGGCGGGCCGGTGCCGTGCGGAGCATCCCGGCTGCAGACCAGCTGTCGGTCCCGGACCGGTGGATCCTCTCCAGGCTGGCCGCCGTCACCGCTGAGGTGGACGAGCTGTTCGAGCAGTTCGAGTTCGCCAAGGTGTGCGAGGCGCTGTATCACTTCGCCTGGGACGAGGTCTGCGACTGGTACCTCGAACTGGCCAAGCCGTCGCTGACCGGCCAGGACGAGCAGGCCGCGCAGACGACCCGGCTTGTGCTCGGCGAGGTGCTCGACCGGCTGCTGAGGCTGCTGCATCCGCTGCTGCCGTTCGTCACCGAGGAGCTGTGGACCGCGCTCACCGGCGGACAGTCGGTGGTGGTCGCCGCGTGGCCGGGCGAACCGGCGCTGCCGTCAGACGCCGCGACGACTCCCGGATCCCAGCCGTCCGCCGATCCGGCGGCAGAGGCCGAGATGGCCTCGCTCATGCGGCTTGTCACGCAGGTTCGCCGGTTCCGTTCGGACCAGGGCCTGCGCCCTGGCCAGCAAGTACCGGCCGTGCTATCTGGCATCGGCCAGACGGCCCTGCGCGCCCACGAGGACCGGATCAGGGCACTGCTCCGGCTGCGCGATCCCGGCGAGCAGTTCACGCCGACTGCGTCGGTGCACGCCGAGGGCGTGACAGTCGAGCTGGACACGCTGGCCGGGTTCGACGTGGCCGCCGAGCGCAGGCGGCTGGCCAAGGACCTGGCGGCCGCCGAGGCGGAGATCGATGCCACGGAGCGGAAGCTGGCCAGCCCGTCGTTCGTCGAGCGGGCGCCAGCGGCTGTGGTGGCGAAGAACCGGGACCGGCTGGCCGCGGCGCAACATGCGGCCAGGCGGCTGACCGAGCGGCTGGCGGCGTTGCCCGGGTCATCCGGCGAGGGGGCGTGACGGACAGCTACCAGTCCAGGCTGCGCGAGGTCGAGAAGGAGATCTTCGCCCGGCGGCCCGAGCATGCCATCAACCCGTCGCTCGACCGGATCAGGGCGCTGGTGACATTGCTCGGCGATCCGCAGCGCGCCTACCCGGTGGTGCACATCACCGGTACCAACGGCAAGACGTCGACCGCACGGATGACGGAGGCGCTGCTGCGTGCCCGGGGACTGCGCACCGGGCTGTTCACCAGCCCGCACCTGGCCTATGTCGGCGAGCGCATCAGCGTCGACGGGCAGCCGATGTCGGCCGAGCGGTTCGTCGACGCCTACGACGAGATCAAGCCCTATCTGGACCTGGTGGACGCCGGCCACGAGGTGCCGCTGTCATTCTTCGAGGTGCTCACCGGGATGGCGTTCGCCATCTTCGCCGATGCGCCGGTCGACGTCGCGGTGCTCGAGGTCGGCATGGGCGGCACCTGGGACAACACCAACGTCGCCGATGGCGCCGTGGCTGTTGTCACGCCGATCTCGCTCGACCACGTCCGCTGGCTCGGCAGCACGGTGGGCGAGATAGCGACGGACAAGGCGGGCATCATCAAGCCCGGCGCAATCGCCGTGCTCGCACAGCAGCCGCCGGACGCCGCCGAGGCGCTGCTGCGCCGGGCGGCCGAGGTCGGCGCCGAGGTGGCGCGCGAGGGACTTGAGTTCGGCGTGCTCAGCCGCGAGCTCGCGGTAGGGGGCCAGCAGGTGTCGGTACGCGGCCTGCTTGGCGACTACAACGACCTGTACCTGCCGTTGTTCGGCGCGCACCAGGCGGAGAACCTGGCCTGCGCGATCGCGGCGGTCGAGGCGTTTGCCGCCGCGCCCGGCGAGGACGGGCTCGGCACCGACGGCAGCGAGCTTGTTTCCGGGCTCGATCCCGGCCTGGTCCGGCGGGCGACGGCGACGATGAGCTCGCCGGGTCGGCTGGAGGTGCTGCGGCGAAGCCCCGTCGTCATCGTCGATGCGGGCCACAACCCCGGAGGCATGGCGGCGTCAGCGGCGGCGCTGACGGAGGCATTTGCCTTTACCGAGCTGATCGGGATCATCGCGGTGAGCGAAGACAAGGACGTCGCGGGGATTCTCGGCGAGCTGGAGCCGATCGTCGGGCGGCTAGTGGTCACCACGAACTCCTCGCCACGGTCCATGGACGAGGTCATGCTCGCCGGAATAGCCGCCGAGATCTTCGGAGCCGACCGGGTGACGTCGGCTGCCCGCCTGGACGACGCCATCGAGGCGGGAGTGGCGATGGCCGACGAGGCCGACGCTGCCGCTGACGGCGGACCGGGCACGGCAGGCGTGCTGATAACCGGCTCGGTGGTGACTGCCGGAGACGCGCGCACGCTGCTGCTGGCACGGCCGGATGCCGGCCGCATGCGCCTCGATGCCGCGGGTGACGGTCAAGAGCCGGGGAGCCAGTGGTGAAGCGCGAAGAGCTTGGGAGCGCTTCGTGAAACGACTCTGCGCCACGGTGCTGACCATGGAAGCAATCGTGATCACACTCGCGGTGCCAGTCGCCGTGCACATCGGCCACATGAGTTCCAGGCACGCCTGGCTGGCCGCGGGCATAGCCGTGGTCGCTGCATTGCTGCTCGCGGCGCTGGCACGGCTCGTGCTGCCGGTCACGCTCGCGGCAGGCACGCTGCTGCAGATCTTCGTGATCGCGTCGGGTGTAGTCGTGCCTGTTATGTACTTTCTCGGCGCTATTTTCGCGGCGTTGTGGGCTATCGGAATCTGGCTCGGCTACCGGGTTGAGCACGCAACAGGTCAGTAGACGGCCAAGCGCTCGTCGTTGGGCGTGCCCTGCCGCAGTGGCCGGGGCGGCCGCCTGTAGGCTGTGGACTCGCTGACACGTTCCGCGCTCAAGCCATAACGGTGCGCAATTGCGCACTGGCTAGTTGCTGATGGTGGCAGCGCGAGAATGACAGGTCATGTTGTCCCGTACCTGGCACGATCCGCCGCAGCGGTGCGTTGGACGTGCTGCACGGAGCGGTCAGCACCGTCGGCGCAGGTCGGCATGGCCGGGCAGTATCCCCTGCGTTCGCCTGGTGGCTGGGTGCGCTGCGCTTGGTAGCGCGAACGGTGGCGGATGCAGGCGCAGTACGAAAAAATACAAATTGCCCTGGCAGGATCCGGCTGGAAGGGTTC
Source organism: Streptosporangiaceae bacterium (assembly GCA_030040415.1). Lineage (GTDB taxonomy): Bacteria > Actinomycetota > Actinomycetes > Streptosporangiales > Streptosporangiaceae > JAJYUU01. Next base: position 3,303 of record JASHTT010000045.1, read on the forward strand.
TTGTTCCCCATGAGCAACGCGCTGGCGTTTCTGGGCCGCGACATGGCCGTCGATCTCGGCACCGCTAACACCCTCGTCTATGTGCGGGGGCGCGGGATCGTGCTGAACGAACCGTCGGTAGTTGCCCTCAATACCAATACCGGTCAGATCGTCGCCGTCGGCGTGGAGGCCAAGCGGATGATCGGCCGCACGCCCGGCAACATCGTCGCCGTCCGCCCGCTGAAGGACGGTGTCATCGCCGACTTCGACGTCACCGAGCGGATGCTGCGGTATTTCATCCAGAAGGTGCACAAGCGCAGCCACCTGGCCAAGCCGCGCATCGTCATTGCTGTCCCCAGCGGCATAACCGGAGTGGAGCAGAGCGCGGTGAAGGAGGCCGGGCATCAGGCCGGCGCGCGGCGTGTCTACATCATCGAGGAGCCGATGGCCGCCGCGATCGGAGCCGGCCTGCCGGTCAACGAGCCGACCGGAAACATGGTGGTCGACATCGGCGGCGGCACGACCGAGGTGGCTGTCATCTCCCTTGGCGGCATCGTGACGTCTCAGTCGATACGGGTCGGCGGCGACGAACTGGACCAGGCCATCATCAACTTCGGCAAAAAGGAATACTCGCTGATGCTCGGCGAGCGCACCGCGGAGGAAATCAAGATCTCGCTGGGCTCGGCATATCCCGCAGTGGACGAGCCCAACGCCGAGATACGCGGCAGGGACCTGGTCAGCGGCCTGCCCAAGACGATCGTCATCTCGGCCGAGGAGATCCGGCGCGCCATCGAGGAACCGCTGAGCGTTATCGTGGACGCAGTCAAGACGACGCTCGACAAGTGCCCTCCAGAACTCGCCGGCGACGTCATGGACCGGGGCATCGCGCTCACCGGTGGCGGCGCGCTACTGCGCGGTCTCGACGAGCGGCTTCGCGAGGAGACCGGGATGCCCATCCACCTCACCGACAACCCGCTGGACTGCGTGGCACTCGGTACCGGAAAGTGCGTCGAGGACTTCGACACGCTGCAGCAGGTGCTGGTGCCGGAATCCAGACGCTAGGCGCGACCGGGGGGCGGTTCGGGCGGTGAACGACCTGATGATGGGCGGCAGACGAGGTGATCGGAGTGCGGGACTCGCGGCGAACCCGCGTGGTTCTCGTGGTGCTGGTGGTGGCCGCGCTCGCGCTCATCGCGTTCGACTACCATGACGGCTCGTCGTCTGCGCTGCGGGACCTGAAGGACGCGGGCGCTTCGGTCTTCGGCCACGCCGAGCACGCCGCGAGTTCTGTGGGTCATTTCTTCGACGGGTCGGGCTCGGGTTCGGGTCAGGTGGCGCAGTTGCAGCGGGAGGTCGTGCAGCTACGTGCCGAGCTGAGCGGGGAACGGCTCAGCAAGGCCGACTACGCGCAGCTACGCAAGCTTCTGCTGGTCGCGGGCGCCGGCCAGTACCGAATCGTCGCGGCAACCGTGATCGCTGTCGCGCAGGGCCTCCAGCAGAGCGTGACCCTCGACACGGGCAGTGCCAATGGCGTCCGTGTCGGCCAGACAGTGCTGAATGGTCAGGGCCTGGTGGGGGAGGTGACTTCGGTGACCTCTGATACCGCCACGGTCCGGCTCGCCGAGGACTCCTCGTCTGTGGTAGGCGTGCAGGTCGCGCCGAGCGGTCAGGAGGGCTTCGTCACCGGGCCAGGCAAGACCGCGGGTAACGGCGGAGAAATGCGGCTGGAGATGCTGAGCTCGGCCGCGGTCATCCGGCCGGGTGAGCAGCTCGTGACGGCGTCGTCTAATCCTTACGTGCCTGGCGTGCCGGTCGGCGTGATCAGCTCGCTGCTGAACAGGGCCGGCTCGCTGACGGCCGTCGCCCTGGTCCGGCCGTACGTGGACTTCGGCTCACTCGGCGTCGTCGGGATCGTCATAGCCGGGCCGGCACACAACCCGCGGTTCGCCGTGCTGCCGCCGCTGCCCCGGCCAGCCCCGACGGTGACGGTCACCGTGACCGCACCACCCAAGTCCGGCGCTAGTTCACCGAGGCCCGGGGGCTGACGTGCGCAAGCTGCTGGTTGCCGTGCCGCTGCTGGTCATCGCGCTGCTGCTGCAGCTGACTGTGCTGAATGGACTGCAGTTGCCCGGCGGCGGTGTCCCTGACCTGATCCTCGTCCTCGTCGCCTCGATCGCGCTGTCAGCCGGCCCGGTCCCGGGCATGGTGATCGGCTTCGCGGCAGGTCTGGCCATCGACCTCGCGCCGCCGGGCAGCCCGGTGATCGGCCAGTACGCGCTCGTCTTCTGCCTGACCGGCTGGGCGTGCGGCCGGCTCCGCGGGTTCGCCTCGCGGTCTGCCGTTCAGTCCGTCAGCCTGCTCGCCGTCATGATCGCGCTCGCCGAGTGCTTCGCCGCCGGGCTCGGGCATGCCCTGGCGCCCGCGCAGGTAACGCTGAGCCAGATCCGGCATGTGCTTCCGTACACGATCGCGTATGACCTGCTGATCTGCCCGTTCGTGCTGTATCTCGTGCTGCTGGCCAGCTCGTGGCTTGACCACGGTCTGGTGGCCGACCAGCCGGCCAGCGGACTGCTGCCCGGGGCAGCCTGGCTGCAGGAGCGCCGCGCCAGGAAGAAGGGCCAGCCGCAACCGCACCAGCCCCAGCTCCGCCGGGCGGCGCACCGGCCTGGTGATGGATGGGTCGGCAGCGCGCCGCACGGGCCTGCGAGCAGGCACGTGCACGTGCCTGCTTCCCGCCCGCCGAGCGCCGTCGGCGGCGTGGCCGGCTCGGCGTCCGGCTACGCGCACCGCGGGCCGGGGCTCGCCGCCTCTCCGGTACACCTCAGGCTCGCGTCTGGCCGACGGGGCGACGCCCGGGTCGCCAGCGCGCCCG
>JASHTT010000456.1 GCA_030040415.1 Streptosporangiaceae bacterium
CGGCGGGATGCCGGCGAGCTGGCGCGGCGCCGCTCAGCGCGGCTCGCGGCGCTGGCGTCGGCCGTGACGTGGCTCGTGGCGGGGGTTGTGCTGTTCGGCTGCTACCTGCACATGTCGCGGACAGTTCCGGTCAACTCCGACGGCGCGGCCAACGTGCTGCAGGCCTGGGCGATGCTGCACGGAAACCCGCTGCTGCGCGGCTGGGTCCTGTCTGACGTGTCCTTCTACACCACCGAACTGCCCGAGTACATGCTCATCGAGCTCGTGCACGGCCTGCGCCCGGACGTCGTGCACGTGGGTGCGGCGCTGACCTACACGCTGCTCGTGCTGACCGCGGCCTGGCTGGCCAAGGGCAGCGCGAAGGGCGCGGAGGGGGTGCTGCGCGCGGCGATCGCGGCTGGCATCATGATCGCGCCGCAGCAGTCGAGCGGCTCGGTGTTGCTGCTTGATCCTGACCACCTGGGCAGCGCGGTTCCGGTGCTGCTGCTGTTCGTGCTCATCGACCGGGCCGGCCGGAAGTGGTACGTGCCCCTCGGCACCTGGCTGCTGCTGTCTTACGCGCTGGTCGCCGATCAGGTACTGCTGATCACCGGGGTGGCGCCGGTGGTGTTCGTCGCTGTCGCCCGCGGGTACGAGCGCGTTGTCAGGCAGCGTAAACCGGCCAGGACTGGCTGGTTCGAGCTGGCCATGGTGGTTGCCGCGCTGGCCGCCGTGCTGACGGCGCGACGCGTGCTGGCCGGCATAGCCGCCAGGGGCGGCTTCCGCGTCTGGCCGGTGAGCAACGCCCTCGCGCCGTTCGCCCAGCTGCCGCACAACCTGCTGCAGGTACTGCAGGGCACGCTGTTGCTGTTCGGCGCGAACTTCCCGGGCGAGCACCTCGGCGTCGCCGCCGCGGTCGCGCTGCTGCACCTGGTCGGAATCGGCCTGGTGATCTGGGCCGTCGGCGCTGCGATCAGGCGGTTTCCTGACTGTGATGTGGCGGCCCAGCTGCTCGTCGCCGGCGTCGTGTTCAGCGTCGTGGTGTACTGGCTCGGACCCAACGCCGGCCAGCCAGACTCCAGCAGGGAGTTCGCTGCCGTACTGCCGCTAGGCGCCGCGCTGGCCGGACGGCTGCTGGCCGGACGGCTGCGCCGCGCCAGGCTCACTCCGGCGCTCGGCGCCGTGCTCACCGGCTACGCCGTCGGCTTCGCGCTGGTGGTCAGCATGGCGGCGGTGCCGGCCCAGAACCAGAGCCTGGCCGACTGGCTCGAGGCGCACGGGCTTACCTACGGCTTGGCCGACTACTGGCTGGCCAACTCGACGACCGTGGACAGCGGCGGCAAGGTCGCCGTGCGGGCCATCCGGGTCGGTGACCAGGTCTGGAGCTACAACTGGGAGTCCGAGCCGAGCTGGTACTCGCCGTCGCAGCACGTCGCGAACTTCGTGGTCATGCCCAGCTACGGGCCAGGACCGTGGGCCATGGCGCCGAGTGCCACCGCGATGCTCAAGACCTTCGGCCAGCCGGCCGAGGTCTACCTGCTGCCCCACTACACGGTCCTGGTATGGGACAGCAACCTGCTGGCGTCCCGGTCGCTGCGCATGGGAGGCCTGCCGGGACGGTAGGCTGGCTGAGATCTTGCAGCTACCCTCCGAGGAATCCCATGCGTCGCAAAGCCGCGTCCCTCCTGATCCTGTTTGTCGCCTGCGCCGCCGCCTTGGTTGGTTGCGGGTCGTCAGCTCCAGCCGCCGCCCCGAACACGAATGCCCAGGTCAAGGTGACCGGCAGCTTCGGGCAGGCGGCAAACGTCACGATTCCGAAGGCTGACCCCAGCGGCAAGCTGGCCATCAGCACGCCGATCAAGGGCACCGGCGCGACGGTGGCGTCGGGCAACGCGATCCTGGCCGAGATAACCCTCTACAAGTGGAGCAAGAAGACCAGCACGCTGATCGACAGCACCTACGCCGAGGGACCGCAGATGGTGCCGTCGGACCTGGGCCTGACCGGGCTGAGCGAGGCGCTGAAGGGCGCCACCATCGGCAGCCGGATAGTGGCCGTGCTGCCGCCGAAGTACGGTTACGGCTCGGGCGGCAACTCTGAGCTGGAGATCACCGGGTCCGACACGCTCGTGTGGGTCCTCGACGTCCTCCAGCAGTACTCGCCGACGGCGTCGGCGACCGGCACGCACGTCTCCGACGGGGGCGGGAAGCTGCCCACGGTGACCGCCAAGACCGGCCAGGAGCCGGTGGTGACCATACCGAAGAACTCGCCGCCGACCTCGCTGTCGGTGACCACGCTGGTCAAGGGCTCCGGGCCGGTGGTGGCCACCGGCGACACGCTGGTCACCCAGTACGTGGGTGTCATCTGGCGTACCGGAAAGGTGTTCAGCGCTAGCTGGCCGTCGTCGTCGGAGCCGACATCGGTGCCGTTCAGCTTCCAGCTCGGCTCGGGTGTGGTCACCGGGTTCAGCGAGGGCCTGAAGAATGTGCGGGTCGGCAGCCGGGTCATGATCGTCATTCCGCCGAGTCTTGGCTACGGCAAGAGCGGCGAGTCCAGCGCCGGCATCAAGGGCACCGACACGCTGGTCTTCGTCGTCGACGTGCTCGGCCTGCAGTCGCCGACCACCTAGCAGTGCTGGCCCGGGGGGTCGTCCCCCCGGGCCCCCGGGGCTAGATGCGCGGCGTGGCGGCCGGCCGCTGCGGCGGCGAGGAAGTAGGCGAGCTCGTCGTCCAGGCGCCGGCCCATCGTCGAGAGCGGCACCGGGCAGGCACGCAGCGCCTCCGGCAGGCCGTCCACGCTGACCCGGACGAGGTTGTGGCGTGCGGCCAGCGGCTCAGCGGCGGCCGACAGCGCGTCCCCGAAACTCCCGCCGAGCTCGGGCAGCACGATGTCGGCCCTGGCCAGGGCGACGCGGCCATAGGCGGTCAGGCTGTGGTGAGAGATGCCGCGATGGCGCTCGCGGTCGTCCTGCTGGCTCAGCCGGAGCGAGCCAACGGGCCGGCCGCCCAGTGCCGCCACCGCGTTGACGGCCTCGCCGGCGGCCACACCGGAAAAGCCCCAGCGAGTGCCCGTGCCGAGGTTTCCCGGTCCCGGGGTGACCACCGCGATCTCGGCGCCGAGCACGTGCCTGGCCGCGAGCAGGCCACTATGCAGCGAGACCGCCTCCAGGTCGCCGCCGAACGCCTGGCCGACCGTCACGGTGCCGGCCAGCCAGCCCGCCTCCGTCAGCGCGGCCGTGGTACGGGAGAACCATGCGGGCAGCGCCCCGCCGTCCTGCATCACGTATCCGACCCGCGGCGACCCGCCCGCGTCATCCGGTCCGCGGTGACCAGGCCTGCTCGCCAGGTAGCCGGCCACGATGGCAGGCAGGGCGGAGTGCAAGTCGGCCACCACGACCGGCATGCCGTCGATGTCGTCGGCGTCGCGCAGCAGCCGGTGGAATTCCTCCTCCACGCCGAGCACGCGCGCTTGCAGCGGGGTGTAGCGGGCCTTCATCAGGTGGCCGGGCCCGTCGGGATCCGGCGGCAGCCTGTCGGGGATCGCCACGACCAGCGCGTAGCCGCCGGTGCCGAGCCGGAGGGCGAGGGCACTGACGTTCAGCAGGACTCTGTCGCCGACCACCGGTGTCCCGACCAGGCGCGGGTAGGCCAGGGCCGCCACGGCCTGCCCGGCTACATCCACGGTCAACTCGACGGCCCCTGGCCACGATCTGCCGAGAGCGGAAACCTCGCCAGTACGCCACCAGATCACGAAGGCAGGGTAGCGTCAGGTGCGAGCCGGGGGCGGCGGAAGAGGTGCTGATGTCCAGGCGGAAGACGGAGCGGCTGCTGAGCCTGGTTGTCTGCCTGCTGTCGGCGCGCAGGTACCTGACCGCCGCGCAGATCAGGGCCGCGGTGCCTGGCTATCCGGAGTCCTTCGACGCTTTCAAGCGCATGTTCGAGCGGGATAAGGACGAGCTCCGCGAACTGGGCATTCCACTGGAGACCGGGATGAACCCGGGGGACGAGGAGTCGGGCTACCGGATAACCCGCCAGGCCTACGAGCTGCCGGACATCAGGCTGGAGCCCGACGAGGCGGCCATCCTGGGCCTTGCGGCTCGGGTGTGGCGCCGCGCTGAGCTTGCCGGGGCGGCCGAGGGGGCGCTGCTCAAGCTCCGCGCCGCTGGGATCGACGCGCAGGACATGAGCCAGCCCGGGATAGAGCCGAGGCTGCAGACGCCTGATCCCGCGTTCCGCCTGCTGTACGAGGCGGTCAGGGACGCTAGGCCGGTGAGCTTCAGCCACCAGACGGCGGGCCGGGGCACCAGCCAGGTCCGGCACGTCGAGCCCTGGGGTGTGGTGAACAGGCGGGGCCGGTGGTACGTGGTCGGGCACGACACCGACCGGGGCGAGCAGCGGGTGTTCCGGATGAGCCGGATCGACGGGCCGGTCAGCTTCACCGGGCCGCCGGGTTCCGTCAGCGTGCCTCCGGACACCGACGTCCGCGCCGCCGTGCGGGTCTGGGACACCGAGCCGTCCACGCCGCGGACCTGCGTGATCCGGCTGCGCGCCGGCGCCGGGCACGGCCTGCGCAGGCACGCCATCCACATCGACCCCGCCGACCAGCCCGGCTGGGACCTCGTCGAGCTCACCTTCACCGAAGTCGGCTGGTGGAGCGAGCAGCTCGCCTGGTTCGGGCCTGACGTCGTCGTGCTCGAGCCGACTGACCTGCGCGACGCGGTCATCGGACGGCTCAAGGGAGTCACGGCATGACCGGGTCTTCGGCAGCGCGCGTGCAGACCGCGACCGAACGGTTGCAGCGGTTGCTGGCGCTCGTTCCCTATGTCCTCTCCAGGAACGTGGTCGGCATGCGCCAGGTCGCTGAAGACTTTGGGGTCACCGAGGACGAGCTGGTCGACGACCTGAACATGCTGTGGTGCGTCGAGCTGCGCTCGCCGGATCCTTACTGCCCGATCGACCTGTCCTACGAGGGCGGCGAGATCGTGGTCACCGAGGCGGAAGCTATCGGCAGGCCGCTGCGGCTCGGCGTGGACGAGGCCAGCGCGCTGCTCGTGGCGCTGCGCTGGCTTGCCGAGCTGCCGGCCATCGGCGACGGGACGGCGCTGAGCCGGACGATCGCGAAACTGGAGGCGGCGGCGGGCACCGCCAGTGCGCCGAGCGCTCAGGTGGCGGTCGTCGACGTGGGCCCGGCGGAGTGGGCCGCCGCTCAGGTCACCGACGCGCTCAGCAGGGACAAGCTGCTGCACATCGCCTACTACGTGCCGGGCAGGGACGAGGCCACCGAGCGGGACGTCGACCCCATGCGCCTGCTGGAGGTGGAGGGGCGTAGTTATCTGGAGGGCTGGTGCCGCAGCGCGCAGGCCGTCCGGTTGTTCCGGCTTGACCGGATCATGGCCATTGACGTGCTCGATGAGGACAAACACGTGCCCGTCGGGGCACAGCAGCGCGATGTGGACAGCGCCCGCAGTCTGTTCGAGCCGTCACCGGACGACGCGCGGATCGTGTTCGAGCTGGGCCCGGCTGGCCGGTGGGTGGCCGACTACTACCCGTGCGAGACCACGGAAGAGCTAGCCGACGGGTGGCTGCGGGTGAGCCTGCGGACTCCCGACACCGTGTGGGTGCGGAGGCTGGCGCTCCGGCTCGGCGAAGACGGTCGGCTGTCCTCGCCGAGGGAGCTAGCCGACCAGGTCATGGCCGACGCCGCGGCTGCGCTCGACAACTACTCGTGATCGGGGGAGATTATTCTGCTATGCCTTCTTAACGAGTTGGCCACTGGAACTCTGCCAGGACGACACGTAGGGTCGCTTGCATGGAGGCACGTGTAGACTCTGGGCGACGGCATTCCGGACCCCGAACGCCTTGCTGAATGGGGACTGATCGAGATGTTTGATCCGAGCGCGCCACATATCATCATCCTGCTGATCGTGGTATTGCTCCTTTTCGGTGCTCGGCGGCTCCCCGGCGCGGCGAAGTCGCTCGGTGAGTCCATGCACATCTTCAAGAAGTCCGTGCAGGGGCTCGACGTAGACGCTCCTCCTGGCGGTCCTACGGCGGCGACCCCGCAGCCGACGAACACGCTGACGTCGCCGATGTCGTCGGCCACCAGCATCGGGGCGGCCCCGGACACGACGCAGCAGCAGCTGGCGGACCTGCAGCGGCAGCTAGCCGACCTGCAGCGGCAGACGTCGAACGGGAACGGCAGCCAGCTTTCCGAGACTCAGACCAGCCAGCCGTTCTAGCTGGGGTCCGACGTGGTTATGTCGGATGACGGGGTCGATGTCGCCCCCGGCGAGGAGTATCCCGGGCTGAAGTACGGGCCACGCTCGCGGAGCAATCCGCAAGCGCGGATGCCGCTGATGGAGCACATCCGGGAACTGCGCAACCGGGTCATCAAGATCGCTGTCGTGCTGACCATCGGCTCGGTCATCGGCTGGTTCGTGTACCCGCACGTCTGGCACTTCATCCAGCAGCCGTACTGCAAGATCCCGCATCTGACCTCGCTGTCGATCGGGAACACCAAGGACTGCCACACGCTGTACGTCAGCGGGATCTTCGACGGGCTGTTCCTTAAGCTGCAGGTGTCGATCATCGTCGGCGCGATCCTGTCGTGCCCGGTCTGGCTGTACCAGCTCTGGGCGTTCATCGCGCCGGGCCTGTACGCACGGGAGCGCCGCTGGGCGTACTTCTTCGCGGGGGCTGCCGTTCCGCTCTTCGTGGGCGGCGGCGCCATGGCCTACTTCGCGATGACCAAGGGCCTGCGCTTCCTGCTTGACCTGCTGCCGCCCGGTGTCGTGCCGCTGATCACGATCAACAACTACCTGAGCTACGCCGAGGCGATGCTGTTTATCTTCGGCCTGGCGTTCGAGCTGCCACTGGTCTTCGTGCTGCTCAACCTGGCCGGGGTGCTGACGCACCAGCGGTTCAGGAAGTGGCGGCGGATGATCATCTTCCTGGTGTTCGCGTTCGCCGCGTTCTTCACCCCGAGCCCGGACCCGATCAGCATGCTGCTGCTTGCGGTCCCCTGCGTGGTCCTGGTCGAGGCGTCGGAGATCTTCATCTACGTGCACGACCGCCGCAGGGCGAGGCAGGGGAGCCTGGAGTACCCCGGCCTCACCCAGGAAGAGGTGGAGAAGTACGGGCTGACGAACGCGCTCAATGGCGCCGACGGCGGACCGGACTCCCCGGCTGGTCGCCGCAGCTAGCGCCTGACCGGCCCGGCGACGGCAGCCGCGACGCTGCCAGTTAACCAGCTTGCCCGACCCGCCTACGCTAGGCGCTATGAGCTCGCCGGACAGCCCTGCGGAGCACCTTCGGGCCTCCCGCCCCCGGCGGGAGGCCGATGGGCCCGGGCTAGACGCGTTCCGTCTCCTGTATGACTTCGAGTTTGACGACTTCCAGATACAGGCCTGCCGCGCACTGGAGGGTGGCCACGGCGTCCTGGTCGCCGCACCGACCGGGTCCGGCAAGACAGTCGTGGGAGAGTTCGCCGTGCACCTGGCGCTGGCGACCGGGCGCAAGTGCTTCTACACCACGCCGATCAAGGCGCTGTCCAACCAGAAGTATGCCGATCTCGTCAGCCGCTACTCGGCTGCCCAGGTCGGGCTGCTGACCGGGGACAACTCGATCAACGGCGAGGCGCCGGTCGTCGTGATGACGACCGAGGTGCTGCGCAACATGCTGTACGCGGGCTCGCTGACCCTGTCCGGGCTCGGTTTCGTCGTGCTGGACGAGGTTCACTATCTGGCCGACAAGTTCCGCGGCGCCGTGTGGGAAGAGGTCATCATTCAGCTCCCCGAGTCCGTGCAGGTCGTCGCGCTGTCCGCGACGGTCAGCAACGCGGAGGAGTTCGGGGACTGGCTCGAGCAAGTGCGCGGTGGCACGGCCGTCGTGGTGGACGAGCACCGGCCAGTGCCGCTCTGGCAGCACATTCTGGCCGGCCGGCAGCTACTCGACCTGTTCACCTCGACCGGCGCGGTGAATCCCGAACTGCGCAGGCTGGCGGCTCGGGAAGGACAGGCGGCGAGGTCAGGCGGGCGGCGGCAGTCCGGGCCCGGCGGACGCGCGCCCGATCGGCTGCGCCGCCCGACCAGGCCGCAAGTGATCGACAGGCTGGACGCCGAGGGGCTGCTGCCAGCTATCACGTTCGTGTTCAGCCGGGCCGGTTGCGACGCGGCAGTGCAGCAGTGCCTGCTGGCCGGCCTGCGGCTGACCACGCCGGAGGAGGCGGCGGCGATCACCGAGTTGGTCGCCGCCAGGACCGCAGCGATTGACGAGGCCGACCTCGCGGTGCTGGGGTTCAGCGACTGGCTGGCCGGCCTTCAGCGCGGCATCGCGGCCCACCACGCGGGGCTGCTGCCGACGTTCAAGGAGGTTGTCGAGGAGCTGTTCATCGCCGGGATGATCCGCGTGGTGTTCGCTACCGAGACGCTCGCGCTCGGCGTCAACATGCCAGCCAGGACAGTCGTGGTCGAGCGGCTGGACAAGTGGAACGGCGAACGCCACGCGGACCTGACCGCGGCCGAGTACACCCAGCTGACCGGGCGGGCCGGCCGGCGCGGGATCGACGTCGAGGGGCACGCGGTGGTGCTGTGGCAGCGCGGCGTGGACCCCCTGGCCGTCGCAGGGCTTGCCGGAACGCGCACGTACCCGCTGAATTCCAGCTTCCGGCCGACCTACAACATGGCAGTCAACCTGGTCGGTCAGCTCGGCCGGGCAAGGGCCGCCAAGCTGCTCGACTCCTCGTTCGCGCAGTTCCAGGCAGACCGCAGCGTGGTCGGGCTTGCCAAGCACGCGGCCAGCTTGCGGCGGCAGATTGCCGGGCTGCAGGTCAGCTGCGACCTCGGCGACATCGAGGACTACGACGAGCTACGCAGGGAACTCAGCCAGCTAGAGCGGTCGACCGCCAGGCAGCGCTCGGCGGAGGCGGTCGCGTCGCTGGAGAAGCTGCGTCCCGGCGACATCATCAGCGTGCCGGGCGGCAGGCAGGCCGGGGTCGCGGTGGTGCTGCAGAAGGGACGGCTCGGTGATCCGCACCCGCTGGTGCTGACAGCGGCCCGTCACCAGGTCAAGCGGTTGACACCGGCGGATTTTCCGGAGCCCGTCAACCCGATCGAGCGGATCAGGATCCCGGCCTGGTTCAGTCCCCGCTCCGCGAGCGACCGGCGGGACCTAGCCTCGACGGTGCGCAACAGGCTGGCCGGGCGCGAGATTCCCGCCTCGCCGGCCGGATCCGGCGAGGGTTCCGATGGCGGCGCGCGCGATGACGCGGCGATCGCCGCGCTCCGCCGCCGGCTGCGGCGGCACTCCTGTCACGATTGCCCGGACCTGCAGTTGCACCTGCGCGACCTGGTCCGCCGAGCCCGGCTCGAACGCGAGGCGGCGGACGCGGAGCGGCAGGTGTCGGGCAAGTCCCAGGTACTCGCCCGCACGTTCGGGCGGGTCTGCGACGCGCTCGACCGGCTCGGCTACATCGACGGCGACGCGGTGACTGCTGACGGGAGGCGGCTGGCCGCGCTGTACACCGAGCTGGACCTGCTGGCTGCCGAATGCCTGCGCCGCGGCATCTGGACCGGGCTCGGACCCGCCGAACTTGCCGCCTGCGTGTCGGCGCTGACGTTCGAGTCGCGCCGGCCGGAGGATGCGGAGTCGCCGAGGCTGCCGCACGGCCGCGCTCGGGAGGTGCTCGCCGACATGGCGGACATCTGGAGCGAGCTGTCCGCCGTGGAGGAGGAGAACCGCCTGTCCTTCCTGCGAGCGCCAGACCTCGGGCTTGCCTGGGCGGTGCACGCCTGGGCGCGTGGCACGGGGCTCGACAAGCTAGTCGGCGGCGACATCGGCGCGGGCGACTTCGTCCGTGCCATCCGGCAGCTCATGGACCTGCTCGGCCAGATCGCCGTGGCTGACTCGGGCGGCGACCTTGCGGCGACGGCGCGCAAGGCGATGGACGCGCTGAACCGCGGCGTGGTCGCCTACTCCTCCGTCGGCTGACCGGCCGGGCCGCAGTTCACCCTGCCAGGTTCTGCACCGGGCCCAGGGACTGCAGCGGAACGCGGAACGGCCGGCTGCCCAGGCCCGTTCCCAGATTGACGAGCGTCCTGCCGTCGAACAGTGCCAGCAGGTAGTGGCCCGCCATGTGGGCACACACCGCCGCGAAGGCGTTCGGCAACGGTCCGCCCTCGTGGAGGATGAAGTAACCCTTCATCAGCACCAGGAACACGGGATCGGCGCCGCTGTCCGTCACGCTGACGCCCTGGCTCACGTCGGGGTATGCCGAGGCCTTGCCGAACGTCGTGCGGACGGCGCGGATCCAGGCAGGCTTGGTGCCGCCGCAGTTCGCGACGTCGTGCAGCACCGCAGCACGGAGCCGGTGCGCCACCGCGGAGCCGGTCAGGGCGGCGGGCGGCAGCGGTACCGCGAAGTCGGCGATCTGCGTCTCGGCTTGTCCTGCATGCGGCCCGGACCAGGCCCATGCCGAGGCAAGCTGGCGGCTGCTTCCCGGCTTGAGCCCGGCAGGCACGAGCCAGTACAGCACGAACCGGTGGGTGCCGGGCCGCAGCGCCGCTCGGCCGCTATATGCGAGCACCGGGTCCATGTTCGCGCGCGCGCTCAGCGTCCCGTCGACGATGCCCAGCCACAAGGCAGTCGTCGCCGGCCGCCTGGGCAGCGTCACCTCGACCGTGATCGTCATTCTCTTGCCCGGCGTGATGGTGAACAGGGGAGTCGTTCCTGTCACGCGCCCGTCCGCTTGCACCTGCCCATCCGCGGTGACCGAGTACGACAGCCGCGACGGCTGGGGCGCGGGGACGCCTTCCACGCCTCCGGGGTGACTGCCGGAGCCGGGCCGCTGCCGCGGAGCGGGGGGCACGCTCTCGTTGCCCGATGACCTCGACCCGTGCCAGGCGACCGGAATCGCGACGGCTAGCACGGCGACCGCGCAGGCTGCAGTGGCGATCCCGGCACGTCGGCGTCGCGTCCGGATGCGCCGGACCTGCGCGGCAAGGCTGCCCGCGGTGAAGCGTGGCGGGCCAGCTTGCGCCGCGGTCTCGGCGAGCCGCGAGCGCAGTTCCCGCTCGTCGATCGACATCGCTGCTCCTTCGCTATCCGGTTCCGGTGCTGGACAGTCGCACGGCCACGTGCGACAGCCCCTCACTCAGGTACCGCTTGACCGTGCCCTCGGCCACGCCGAGCATGGTCGCGATCCTGGCCACGGGCAGGTCTTCGTAGTAGTGCAGCACCACGCAAGCGCGCTGACGCGGCGACAGACTGCGCAGCGCGGTTAGCATGGCGTCGCGGTCCGTCACGAGCTCTGCCGGGTCCAGAGTGGCGTCCGCGGGCCGCAGCAGCGGCTCGAGCCGGCTCAAGCGGGTCCGTCGGCGGGCGCCGTCGATGAACAGGTTCACCATGATCACCCGGACGTACGCCTCCGCGCCGCCGGGCCGCAGCGCTCTCAGCGGCCTGGTGCACGCCCGCAGCAGTGCTTCCTGGACCAGGTCTTCGGCCTGGGCGTCGTCTCCGCACAGCAGGAACGCGTGCCGCTTGAGGGCGGGGCCCCGCGTGCCGACCAGGTCGGCCAGCGTCTGCTGCCAGCTGCCCACCGCACCACCCGCCGCTCGGCCGACCGGAACACTCGTCCTCTACAACGAACGGGGTGCCAGCGGGGTTGGGTTAGCCCGGCGGAGAATGTAAGCAAGCGCCGACCGCCACGCGATCAGACGGCCTGGCGGCGCCCGATCAGCTGGTAGCGACCGCCAGCACCGGCAGATCGTAGACGCGGCGGATGCTGCTGCCAAGCCTGGTGATGTCAGCCCCGTAGACGTGCATCGAGATGGCGACGTCGTCGCCGTAGTTGCGCACCCGGTGGATGTCGCCTGGCGGGGCGAAGCCACTGACCTCGCCGAGGTTGTTCTGGCTGCGGCCAACCTCTTCCAGGTGATTGCCGTCCGGCGACAGCTTGTACAGCTCCTCGTACTCGATGCCCTGCATGACGCCGAACACGCACCAGGTCACGTGGTCGTGAATGGGCGTGATCTGGCCAGGCCGCCAGACGAGCGCGTTCACGGAGAACGAGCCGTCCGGCTCTACGTGCAAGGTGTGGCAGACGTAGTCGTGCGGAGATCCTGCGCGCTCCGCCGGGGTGAGAATGTCGGGCCCCGGCAGGTGGCCGCGCATCGCGGCCGCGACAAGTTCGGCGGTCTCCGGCCAGTCCGCGTGGTGCGCGATCGCGCCGCGGATGCCGGTGATGAAGTCGCCAGGACACCGGGTACGAACCGGACTGATAACGGTCATAGCATCCTCCTCACGGGCGCGATCGCGATGCGGCAAGCCTAGGGATCAGCCCCCGCGCGGCACTAATGCCAATGATTCATACATCCATAGAGGAATTCTCTGGTTTGCTGCTCGCGCGGCGTGTCGCGTCGCGTGTCGTGGCGCCGTCGCGGCGGGTTCCCGTGGCCGCAAGGCGACAATCTATCCCAATCGGGCACGTAAATTCGCCAAGATCATCGAGCGTGGAGGTCTGATCCGCCTATAACCGGACCAAACCGGCACGCTCGATGATCAGGCAGCGTTAAGGC
>JASHTT010000457.1 GCA_030040415.1 Streptosporangiaceae bacterium
GACCGGGCCGAATACCTCGTTCTGGATGATCTCGTCGTTCTGGCGCAGGCCATCGACCACGCTGGCCTCGAAGAAATAGCCCCTGGAGCCGGCCTGCTTGCCGCCGGCGATGATCCGGGCGTGGTCAGGCAGCCGGGAGATGAAGCCGGAAACGCGCTCGAGCTGGGTGGCGTTGTTCAGCGGCCCGTAGGTCGCGTCCGGGTTGTCCGGGCCCGCCGTTACCTGCGCGGCTGCCTGCTCGGCGAGCGCGGCGACGAAGTCCGCGTGGATGCCAGGCCCGGTCAGCACCCTGGTGGCGGCCGTGCAGTCCTGGCCCGCGTTGAAGTAACCGGCGATCGCGATGGCCTCGGCTGCCTTCGCCGGATCGGCGTCGTCGAATACGATCACCGGCGCCTTGCCGCCCAGTTCCAGGTGCACGCGCTTGAGATCGGCAGCGGCCGCGGTGGCGACCTCACGTCCGGCCCGCACCGAGCCGGTGATCGAGACCATCCGCGGTACCGGGTGGTCAACCAGCATCCGGCCGGTGGCCCGGTCGCCGCAGATCACGTTGAGCACGCCCGCGGGCACGAACTCGCTGATCAGCTCCGCCATCAGCAGCGTGCTGACCGGCGTGGTGTCGGACGGCTTCAGCACCATGGTGTTCCCGGCCGCGAGCGCCGGCGCCCACTTCCAGACAGCCATCATCATCGGGTAGTTCCACGGCGTGACCGCCGCGCACACGCCGATCGGCTCGCGCCTGATGAACGAGGTGAACCCTGACATGTACTCCCCGGCCGACCTGCCCTCCAGCATCCGGGCCGCGCCGGCGAAGAACCGGATCTGATCCACCATCGGCGGGATTTCTTCCGAGGCGGTGAGCGCGATCGGCTTCCCGGTGTTCTGCGACTCCGCCCGGACGAACTCGTCGGCCCGCTTCTCCAGCGCGTCCGCGATGCGCAGCAGCGCGAGGCTGCGCTCCGCCGGGGTCGCGTCCCGCCACGCCGGGAAGGCGTCGGCCGCCGACGCGCAGGCGGCATCGACCTCGGCCTCACCCGACACCGGGGCGGTCGCGAACACCTCGCCCGTGCTCGGGTCGATGATGTCGGCCCGGTTGTCGTAGGACAGGTCGGTCCACTGCCCGCCGATGAAGTTCTGAAGATCAGTCGCCACGTGCTCTCCCGTTCCGTTAGCAGAAAGAATCGCGTTACGCCGGCGTGCGTTCCTGCAGACCCCACGGTGATCCATAGTCGGTGAGCAGTTCGAGGAACGGGCTAGCCGGCAGGGCCTCCGGGCCGAGGACGCCGGTGCCTGCCCAGGTACCCGAATCCAGCAGTTCCAGCGCGACGACAGGGTTGATCGCGGTCTGCCACACGACGGCCTGGGATCCGTATTCGGCCATGGACCAGGCGTTGTCGACCACGTGGTGGAGGTACACCTCGCGCCGGCCGCCGTCCTTCCCGGTGCCGGTGACCCAGGTGCCCGCGCAGGTCAGCCCGGTCATCTTGTCGCCGAGCGTGGCCGGGTCGGGCAGGCAGGCGGCCACCACGTCGCGCGGGGACACCTGCGCGGCGCCGACGCTGACCGGTTCGACGCGGTCCAGGCCGAGCTTGTGCAGCGTCCGCAGCACGCCGATGAACTCCTCGCCGAGGCCGTACTTGAACGTCACCCGCTTCGCGTTGACCCAGCGGGGGACGAGCAGGACCTCCTCATGCTCGACGTTCACGCACTCGACAGGGCCGATGCCTGCCGGGAAGGTGAAGGTCTCCGGCTCGCTGAACGGCGCCGTGGTGAACCAGCCGCGGTCCGCCTCCCAGACCACCGGCGGGTTCAGGCACTCCTCGATCGTGGTCCAGATCGAGAAGGTCGGCGCGAACTCATAGCCCGCGACGGCGAGGTTGGCCCCGTCCCGGACACCGATCTCGTCGATCTCGCTGAACAGTTCGTCGGCGGCGTACCTGGCGAACACGTCGGACAGGCCGGGCTCCACGCCGATGCCGACCAGCGCCAGCTGGCCGGCCTCCGCCCAGGCGTCCGCCATGGCGAACTGCTCGTCGCCGAGCTTGACGCCGGTCTTGGCGTACGGCTCGTCCTGGTGCGGGTGGGACAGGGACATGGCCATGTCCAGGTAGTGTGTGCCGGCGGCAAGCGCGGCCCGGAAGAGCGGCATGACGAACCGCGGGTCGGTCGCGTTCATCAGCACGTCGCAGGAATGCTCGGTCAGCAGGGCCGCGGTGGCCGCTTCGTCCCTGGCGTCGAGCTGAACGGCCAGGTAGGAGTCCTTGGCCGCTGCCGCGCGCTGAGCTCTGGCCAGGTCATAGTCCGCGATGACGAGGTCCGCGAAGGGCCTGCGGGCCGCGATCTGGGCGAAGGCAGTTCCCACGCCGCCGGCCCCTACAAGGAGGATCCGCATAGCGGCGATCCTAGACTAGGCGGACGGCCCGTCAACGGGACCAGTGGCATCACCTAGTTGTTACAACTGAAATCGTTGCCGAAGTGCGTAATTTGTGCTAGAACCGTGCCCTACATCGAGTTCGGCGCCGCGTATGGTGTCAGGCATAGGTTTTTCGTATGCGGGAGAACGGGTCCCGGCGTTCGCTCGGGCAGACGCGGGAGGGGTGAGCGAGTGTGGCCACCACGCAGTCGCAGGTACAGCCGATAGAGCAAGGCCAGGACAAGGGCCTGAAGTCCGGCGCGCTCGGACTGATCTCCAGCACGGTCATCGCGACAGCCTCCGTCGCACCCGCCTATAGCCTGGCGGCTACTCTCGGCCTGATCGTCCTCGCGGTCGCCTTCAAGTCTCCGCTGATCGCCGCCGTGGCGTTCGTCCCGATGATCTTCTGTTCCATCGGCTACAACGAGATGAACAAGGCCGACCCGGACTGCGGTACCACCTTCACGTGGGCGACCCGGGCGTTCAACCCTGGCTGGGGCTGGGCGGGCGGCTGGGCAATCGTGGCCGCAGACATCCTGGTCATGGCGAGCCTTGCGCAGGTGGCCGGTCAGTACGTGTTCGAGTTGTTCAACGCCAAGGGGATCGGCGGCAACCCGGCTAGCGGCTGGGTGCTGCTGGTCGGCGTGATCTGGATCATCGCGATGACCTACATCTGCTACCGCGGTATCGAGGTCTCGGCGAACTTCCAGAAGGCGCTGCTGTCGATCGAGATCGTGATGCTGATCGTGTTCTCGGTGACCGCGCTGGTCCGGGTCGAGACCGGCCACCACCCGGCCGTCTCCATCCATCCGTCGCTGTCCTGGCTGAGCCCGTCCGGGCTCACGTTCAGCGCCTTCGCCAGCGGCCTGATCCTCATGGTCTTCCTCTACTGGGGCTGGGACACCGCGCTGTCGGTCAACGAAGAGACGAAGGACCCCAGCAAGATTCCCGGGCGGGCGGCGATCCTGTCGACTCTCGTCCTGCTGGTCACGTACGTGGTCGTGATCTTCGCCGCGCAGTCCTGGGCCGGGATCGGCGCCAAGGGCATCGGCCTCACGAACCCACTGCACGTCGGTGACGTGATCTCCATACTCGGCGCCTCGGTGTTCGGTACGTCCTGGTACGGCAACGTGCTCAGTCACCTGCTGATCTTGATGGTGCTGTCCTCTGCGGCGGCGTCCACGCAGACCACGATCCTGCCGACGGCCAGGACGACGCTGTCGATGGCCGTGTACGGGGCGCTGCCCAAGTCGTTCTCGAAGATGCACCGCAAGCACCTGACGCCGACAGTGTCCACGCTGGTCATGGGCGGGATCTCGATCGTGCTGTACGCGGGCATGAACTACATGTCCGGCGGCAACGTGATCTACGACGCGGTCACCGCGTGCGGCGTCTGGATCGCCTTCTACTACGGGCTGACCGGCCTGTCCTGCGTCTGGTACTACCGCAAGACGCTGACCAGCAGCGCGCGCAACCTGTGGATGCGCGGGATCATCCCGGCGGCTGGCTGGCTGATCCTCTGGGTGCTCGGCGGCTTCAGCATGTGGCAGGACTGGGACTTCAACACCGGCAACAGCTACACGAAGTTCACCATCCCCGGCCTGCACTGGCAGGTCGGCGGCGTGTTCGTAATCGTCTTGCTGTCAACGCTGGTGGGTGTCATCTTCTGGGTCTACCTGCGGATCGTCCAGCCCGCTTACTTCAGGGGCCAGACGCTGACCCGGTCGACGCCGACCCTGGTGCCGGACGAGTAACCGACTAGCTCGTGCTGACCTGGCGGGGACCGCGTGGCGGTCCCCGCCAGGCGCGTCTTCGCAGGCGCGGACCACGTCCCGGCTCGGGCCAACCACCATGTCATCTCGCGTTAACTCCGGCCTCGTTGCCTGGCGGCTTGGCGGAGCGCACGCTAGCAAGTAACCCGCCGGCCCGAAACGCTGCCGTGCGGGCCTGCGTCGTTCTGGGGTGAGCCGTGCGCGGGGAGGAACCATGCGGTTAGGGGGAAAGGCCATCGCGGTCGGCACTGCCATCGCGGTCGGCAATGCTGTCCGCTGCGGGGGTCGCGGTTGCCGATGTCGGCCCTGCCAAGGCCATCACGCCTGCTGCCTTGCGCGGCAAGAAGCCGACCCACAGCCAGAACGAATTCGGTTGTGATCAGACCGGCGTGCTGGACCTGAACGGGATCGAAGGCACGGCGCCCACTGTCACCCGCAAGGGTGTCCCGGTGATCAATCCGAAGTTCTACCCGGTCTTCGACCGGTTCCTGAACGACGTCGTGCTGTTCAATACGGCCGAAAGCCCGATTCCGGCGAGGCTGGTCAGGTTCTTCGGCCCAAATGGCTACTTCTGCGCGGCTGCCCAGCGCTCCGTCATCGAGGATTACGGGTTCGAGCCAAGTTCCAACTGCGGCCACGCCTTCTAGCGCATCGCCGCGGCGCCCTGGCGTGCCGAGCGGACACGCCCGGGTGTCCGCGGCAGGGCCTAGGCTTGC
>JASHTT010000458.1 GCA_030040415.1 Streptosporangiaceae bacterium
TTCGCGCCCTCGGCCCTCGCGCTCTGCGCTTCCCTGGCCTTGGCGATGTTGGCCCTGGCTGCATCCTTCTGCTTGCTGGTCGCCATGAAGCCTCTCCCGGACGCTTGGTCTGCATTGTGTTCAGTATGGGCATACCCGGCAACGGCCTCGGCATGCCACCCCCGCGGATGGCCGTGAGCCGCCACGCCGGCCAGCCGGATCAACGGCGCTGGCTCGTCCTGGGGGTCGTGGGACTCGCCCAGCTAATGATCGTGCTGGACATCACGATCATGAATATCGCCCTGCCCTCGGCGCAGAAGGCGCTGCACTTCTCAGACGTTGACAGGCAGTGGGTGATCACGGCCTACGCGCTAACGTTCGGCAGCCTGCTGCTGTTCGGGGGCAGGCTTGGCGACCTGTTCGGCCGCAAGGCAACCTTCATCACAGGGCTGAGCGGATTCGCGCTCGCCTCTGCCGTCGGCGGCGCGTCGACCAGCTTCACGATGCTCATCACAGCGCGGGCGTGCCAGGGGGCGTTCGGTGCGCTGCTGGCGCCGGCCGCGCTCGGGGTGCTCACCACGACGTTCAGCGACCCGAGAGAACGCGGCCGGGCGTTCGGTGTCTACGGCGCCATCGCCGGCGGCGGCGGACTGGTGGGGCTGCTGCTCGGCGGCGTGCTGACCGAGTACCTGTCCTGGCGCTGGTGCCTGTACGTGAACCTGATATTCGCCGCGGTGGCGGCTGTTGGCGCAGCAACCCTGCTGACCAGGCAGCGGCCATCGGGTGGCGGTGCCCGGCTCGACGTGCTCGGCGTGCTGCTGGTTTCCGGGTCGATGTTCTGCCTGGTCTTCGGCCTCGCCAACGCCGCCACGCACAGCTGGCATGCGGTATCCGCGTGGGGCTTCCTCGCAGTCGGCGGCGCGCTGCTCGCCGCGTTCGCCGCCTGGCAGTTCCGGACGCCGCATCCGCTGCTGCCACCGTCGGTGGTGCTGAACCGCAACCGCGGGGCCGCGTACCTCACGATCCTCATCGTCGGGGCGGCGATGTTCGGCCTGTTCCTGTTCCTTACCTATTACCTGCAGACCATCCTGCACTACTCCCCCGTCACGACCGGCCTCGCGTTCTTGCCGGCCATCCTCATGCTGATCGTGTGCGGCCAGCTCTCCAACATCGTGTTCATGCCGCGGATTGGGCCCAAGCCGCTGGTGGGCCTTGGCCTGCTGGTGGCGGCGGCCGGGATGGCCTGGCTGGCGCAGATCGGCGTCCACTCCTCGTACGGCAGCGCCGTGGTGGGACCGCTGCTCGTCATCGGCGCTGGCCTCGGCACCACGGTGCCCGCGGCGATCAACACAGGCACGTTCGGCGTGACGGCGGGCGACGCGGGCGTCGCGTCGGCCACCATCAACGTCGGCCAGCAACTCGGTGGTTCCATCGGCACCGCGCTGCTGAATACCATCGCCACCAGTGCGGCCGCCGCCTATTTCGCCAGCCGCCTCACCCCGGCGATCCTCGCCTCGCCCGCCGCACGCGCAGCGTTGCAGGCGGCTGCCGCAGTGCACGGCTACACCATCGGATTCTGGTGGACGGCTGGCTTCTTCACCGGTGCCGCCGTTATCGCCGTGCCCCTGTTCCGCTGGGGGCCGCTCGCTCGCCAGGCGCAGGCTCCGGCCGACGTCGTGGCGGCGGCCAGATAGCCGGCCTGCGACCTAGCCGCGCTGCAGCAGCCGGTCCGTATCTACCCGTCCCCGGCCGAACGCGTCGATGCGCTTCCAGCGCCCGGGCAGGTCAAGCAGCTCAAGATGGCCTATCTGCTTCGGCAGGGCCGGATCGACGATGAGGTTGTCGCCGTGCGGCTCCAGACCCAGGGCCGTGCGCAGCAGCAACAGCGGCGCACCCGTCGACCACGCCTGCGGGCTGCACGCCGTCGGGTAGCGCACCGGATACCTGGTTGAACCGCGTGGATAGCCGCCGAACGCCTCCGGCAGCCTGCCGTCGAAGACCTCTGCCGCCGCCATGATCCCGGCGAACACCTGAGCGGCCTCTTCCTTGAACCCGTAGCGGCGAAGTCCCCAGGAGATGAAGGAGTTATCGAACGGCCACACCGTGCCAACGTGGTAGCCGATCGGGTTGTAGCGTGCTTCTCCCTCGGCCATTGTCCTGATGCCCCACCCGGAGAACATCCGCGGGCCGAGCAGATTCCTGACCACGGCCTTCGCCTTGGCCCTGTCGACGATGCCGCTCCACAGCAAGTGGCCGTTGTTGGACGTGAGCGAGTCCACCTGCCGCCCGTCGCAATCGAGCGCGACCGCGAAGTACTCGCCGTCCTCCACCCAGAAGTCCCGGTTGAAGCGGTGCTTCAGGTCCGCGGCTTCCTTCTCGAGCTGATCGGCGAAGGCCGGGTCGTTCCACACCTGGCGGGCCAGCCGGGCGCCGCGCATCTTCGCGTCGTACGCATAACCCTGCAGCTCGCAGGTGGCCCTGGGGAAGCCCGGCAGGTCGCCGTTCCGGTAGGAGATCGAGTCCCACGAGTCCTTCCAGCACTGGTTCTCCAGGCCGGTCTTCTCGTTCCGCCGCTGGTAGGACACGTAGCCGTTGCCCTGAAGGTCGGCGTACTCATCGATCCAGTTCAGGGCTGCCCTTGCGGCGTGCTCCAGGTTGGCGACTAGTTTGGCGTCGCCGGTCCAGCGCTCGTACTCGTCGAGCAGCACGACGTAAAGAGGGGTGGCGTCGGCGCAGCCGTAGTACGGAGAGTGCGGTCGCTCCTCGAACGCTGTCATCTCGCCGTACCGCATCTCGTGCAGGATGCGGCCCGGATCCTCGTCGCGGAAGTCGTCGATCCTGGTGCCCTGCCGCTCCGCGAGCGCGATGAGCGTGGTGGACGCGAGTTCCGAGGTGAACGGGAGCGCCTGCAAGCTTGTGAAGATGCTGTCCCGGCCGAAGATCGTCATGAACCACGGCAGGCCGGCCGCGGGGAGCGCCCGGTTGGGCATGGTCAGGGTGGAGAACCGGAGCGCGGCGAGGTCGGTGAGACAGCGCCGGTAGATGGACTCCACCGGCCGCCAGTCGCATTCCAGGCTAGGCGCCTGCTTGAGCCACTTCTCAAGTCCCCGCGCCATGTCACGCTGCACCTTCCGGCGTCCGCGGATGTTTGTCAGGCTGTGCACCGATCCATGCAGCGACCCGGCGGACGCCACGACGTCGAGGTCGGTCTTCCACTCGCCGTGCGGCGGCACCTTGACCTTGAACAACATCCCTTTGTTGTCCATCGCGGCCGGCGCGCTGGAGGAGATCCAGGTCTCCCTGACATAGGTCTCACGTCGGTACTCGAGTACGAGGCTGCCGTCCGACACGCGGGTCTCGTAGCGTCCCTTCTTTTTGAGTGCGTCCTTGACCTCAAAGAGGTCAGCGAAGTCGCTCGCAGCCTCGATCCGGATGTCGAGGTCGACTGGCTTGTCCTCGTGGTTCAGGACCCGCAGTTCTTCGTGGAACCCGTCAGAGACCTCGCGCTGGCGGATGACCGACAGCTTCGAGTCCACGTAGACGGTGCCGGTGCCGGGCACCAGAAAGAACTTGGTCTGGAAGTACTGCATGTCGTC
>JASHTT010000459.1 GCA_030040415.1 Streptosporangiaceae bacterium
ACCTCGTGGTGTGGCACACCTTCGTCGCCCACCACGTCGTGCGGTCCGAGGACTGGCCGGTGATGCCGGTGACCACGGCGGGGTTCAGGCTCCGGCCCGACGGTTTCTTCGACGGCAACCCGAGCCTTGACGTCCCGGCACCGGCCGCCGACCACTGCGACCGGCACGCAGCAGAAAGCGCTGGACCTTGACGCCGGACTCGGTCCCGGCTGAGGCCGGCTCCGGCCTCCTCGAGCAGCGCATCCGGGCCATCTGCCTCGCCCTGCCGGGCTGCGAGGAACGGCTAAGTCACGGTTCGCCGGCCTTCTTTGCCGGCAAGCAGTTCGTGATGCTGTGGCCGGACGGGCACCACGACAATCGCTTTCCGCATCTGTGGTGCGCGGCGCCGCCCGGTGCGCAGGAGGAGCTGACGAGGACGGAGCCCGATCGGTTCTTCCGGCCGCCCTACGTCGGTCACCGTGGCTGGATCGGGGTCCGTCTCGATAAAGACGTCGACTGGGACGAGGTCACCAGGATCTGCCAGGAGGCCCACAGGGTGATAGGGCCCGCTCGCCATCGCGCCCACTGACGGCTCTGCTCGCCGCGGCGGGTCCGCCTCATCGCCGCCGGTCGCCTCATCCACGCTGGCCCGGCTCAGCGCCGCCGGTCCGCCTTATCGCCGCGCCCGCGGCCTCACCACGACCCGTTGCTTTCAGTGATCGCGACCAGCCGGCCCGGCTGGCAGCTGCCGAATTGCAGGTGATGCAGGTCCGTCACACTGCTCGTCGCGGCCGTGAGCTGCATGGCCTTGTAGGTGCACGCCGACCGCGGCAGCACGCCGATGAAGAACGTGCCGCCGTCCACCCGGTAAGTGGCAGGCGACGGCAGCGCACCGTCGCCTGTCAGCGTGATCTTGTAGTCGCCCGGGTTCCCGACGTAGCCGTAGGCGATGCCGGCGCCAGCGGTGTCGACCAGGTCGAACTCTGCCGGGTTCGGGAAGCCCGGGCACAGGCCGTACCACCGGCCGTTCAGGACCAGCCCGCCGTTCTCGATCCGCCGGACGCCGCTTACCTTGGGGTCGGCCCACAGGCTCCAGCGGCTGCCACCCGCCGTACCGGAGGCAACCTCGGTCTCGGCCGCGGTCCGCGGCGCCGCGGGAGTACCGGAGTACGCCGACGTAGCCTCGGGGCTGCACCGGTCGAGGGTGTTGGCCAGGCTGGTACCGATGACCCGCTGGGTGCCGACCCGGACAGCGCGCGGCCCCGGTGCGGAGAACGCGGCTTGGCCCGGTCCCCACTCTCCAGAACTGCCGCTGATCACGACGTCATGGCCAGCCTCGCAGCCGCCGAACTGGAGGGAGTGCATGGCGCTGCCGCTGGCCGTGGCCGCGTGCAGGACAACCGACGGGTAGGCACACGCCGACTTGGCCAGCGTGGCGATGAAGAACGACACACCGCCCCGCAGCGTGACGATATCGGGAGACTGCAAGGCGGCCGGCGTCATCGCCAGCTTCAGCTTGCCCGGCATCGCCAGGTAGCCGTAGGCGATCCCGTGCGACCCGGCATCGATGAACTCCGTCTCGAGCAGGTTCGGGAAGCCGGCGCACATCCCGTACCATCGGCCGCCGAGCACCAGGCCGCCGCTCTCCAGGGCGAGCGGTTCCGGCACGCCCTTCTCGGCCCACAGGCTCCACCCGCGGCCGGCCACGCTGCCCGTAGCTACCTCGGTGTCCTTGCTGGTGAACTCGGCAGCGGACGCACCGGACGATTGCTCGGTCATGGCCGGACTGCAGCTCGACTCCGTTTGCATCGTCCCTGCCGGAGGCTCCGACGGACAGCCGGCCGTCGTCGCGGCGTTGCACGACGACGAGTCGATGACCGAGACCGTGCTCGCGGCCGCGTTGACCACGTAGGCCGAGTTGTTCGCGTCATCGATGGCGACCCGGCGCGGGCTCGCGCCAACCGGGAACGTGCGCGGGGTCACCCGGCAGCCCGCCGTGTCCGTGGCGTTACAGGTCGTTGCGCTGAGCACCGAGACGTCATTCGAGACTGCGTTCGCGACGTAGAGGGTCGAGTTGGCCGGGTCGAATGCGTCGCCACGCGGTTGTTGTCCCACGTTGACCGTCGCCACGACGCGGCACTGCGGGAAGTTAGGTGGCAGTATTTCCCCGATCTTCACCCCGCATGCCCTGCTGTTCAGTAGCGCGACCGTTCCGCTTTCACCGCTCACATAGACCGTGTGCGCCGCGTCGTCGACCGCGATGCCGGCCGGCAAGTTGGCGTCAGGCACGGTTCCTGCCAGCTTGGCGCACGCCGCGGTGCTGACCCCGACGCAGGGAGTGCCGTCGATCATCGCGACGCCCGCGCTGAACCCGACGTAGACGGTGTTCGTCGCCTGATCGACGGCGATCGGGAACGGCGTAGCGCCGATCCGGATCGTGGCCGGGGCCTGCCCGCATCCCGTCGTGTCACTCGCGTTACAGGTCCCGCCGTTGATGACCGAGACCGTGCCAGCGTTCGTGTCGGCCACGTAGACGGTGTCCGTACTCACGTCCACGGCGAGGAACTCCGCCCCGGCCCTGTCGCCCAGCCGGACCAGCGGCGGGTGCGCGGCACAGCCCGACATGCTGGTGGCGTTGCAGGCAGCAGCGTTGATGACGGCCACGGTGTTGGAGCCGGCGTTGACGACATAGACGGTGTGCGTCTGGCTGTCCACGGCGACCCCGATGGGATCGGTCCCGCCAGTGGGCACCGATGCCGCGGTCCGGCAGTCTGAGCTGGCCGCGCTGCACTTGCTCGTGTTGATCATCGAGAGCGCGTTCGCCTCGCCGGCGGCAACGTACGCGGTGCTGGTCGCGGTGTCCACGGCGATCCCGGTTGGAAACTCGCCGACGCCGACGACCTGGGGCTTGCTCGCGCCGGACGCTGGTCCTGGCCCGTTGTGCTGGACGGCTACCAGCGCGAACGTGGCTATGCCGACGACCGCCGCCGCGGCCGCGGCCGGCGCCAGCCACCGCTGCCGGCCAGGCCGGCGTTGCCCGGTCCTGGCGCCGTTCTCCGGCAGTGGCCGCAGGTCGCGGTCCTTGATCGCGTCGCCAGCGGCGCGGAGCGCGTCGGTCAGCCGCTTCTCCGTGCGCGTCATGCGTCCTCCCCAAGTTTCTTGGCCAGCGCAGCGATCGCGCGGGCTGCCGTCGACTTGACGGTTCCCGGGCTGATCCCGAGGGTGGCCGCGATCTGCGCTTCCGACATGCCGAGGTAATAGCGGAGCACCAGCACCTCCCGGCGGCGCGCTGGCAGGTCGGCCAGGGCGGACAGCACCTGCTGGCGCTCCTCCGCCCTGATCGCCTCGTCCTCGGCCGATGCCTGCAGCGTGTCCAGTGCCGTCAGGTTGCGGCCGCCTGCGACCCGCCGCACCACGGCGCGGCGCCGATGCACCGAGCGGCAGCCGTTGATGACACAGACCCGCAGGTAAGTGAGCTCGCCTCCGGGTTGCAGACGCGTTCCCGCAGGGCGCGACTGGATGGCCGCGAAGACGTCCTGGATAACGTCCTCCGCGGTCGGCATGTCGTGCACGAGCAGCGCTGCCAGTCGCACCAGCGCAGCGTGATGCTGGCGGAACAGGTCGGTGAGATCCAGCGCGGCTGACGGGCTTAGTCCGTCCAGCGAAGCCGCGCTCCCGGCGTGCTCGGCGCCGTCAGCCAGTGGGACCTGGTTCATCACATCTCTTGCACGCGCGTAGCCCGATCCGGTTGCCCGGAACTGATGATCGTCTCGGCCGGCCACCCAGCTATGCCTGGCGGATCAGCCTGGTACTGGCGCCCCGATGGCCTCGGCGACGGCTGCGATCAGACCGCCGGTACGCGGGTCGCCCACCGGCCCGGCCGCCGCCAGCAACTGGTTCTGCACATAGCCGAAGCCGACCTTGTACCTGCTGTCAGCGAAGCCGAGCGCCCCACCCACGCCGACGTGCCCGAACGAGTTCTCCGACAGCATCGGCATGTCAGCCTTCGGCAGCATGAAGCCGGTGCCGAACCTGGTCGGGAATATCAGCGTCAGGTCCGGACCGGAGACCTGCTCCGCGGTGGCAAGTCCGACGGTCTCGTCTGACAGCAGCCGGACGCCGTCCACGTCGCCGACGTTCGCCGCGTACATCCTGGCCAGCGACCGGCCGTTGGTGATGCCGTTGGCCGCTGGTATCTCCGCCTGGTAAACCCGCGGGTCGTTCCACGTGGCGGCGTCCGGGGCCGGCAGAGCCCCGTTGGTGGACAGCGCGCGGCTGAACATCGATGAGGGATCCGTCATGGCGGCCACCATCTTCGTCAGCAGCTCGCGGACGGCCGGGTCGGTGACCGCGTCGAGCGCCGCGGGGTCTGGCGCCGGCATGTCGATCAGCTGCGCGACCCGGCCTGCATCCGCCGCGGGCAGTCCGATATGGAAGTCGAGGCCGAGCGGCCCGGCCACCTCGTCGGCGAACAACTCGCCGAGCCGACGGCCGGTGATCCGCTTGATCAGCGCACCAGCCAGCCAGCCGTAGGTCACCGCGTGATAACCGTGCGCGGTTCCCGGCTGCCACACCGGCGCCTGCTGCTCGAGCACCGTGACGATCCTCGAGCCCTCCAGCACTTCCTCGCGGCTGAGCTGCTGGTCCAGGTAGGGCAGCCCGGCCTGGTGAGTGAACAGGTACCGCACGGGCATGTCGGCCTTGCCGCCCCCGGCGAACTCGGGCCAGTACGCGGTGACCGGCGCGTCGAAGTCCAGTTCGCCGCGCTGCGCCAGCAGCCAGGCGAGCGTGGCGGTAGCACCCTTGGTCACCGAGTAGACGATCGCGACGGTGTCTTGCTGCCAGCGTGCGCCACTGGCGGCATCCGCGAAGCCGCCCCACAAGTCGACCTTCTGCTCCCCGTCGACATAGACGCCCACCGACGCTCCCACGTCACCGTGCACGCGGAGGTTCTCCTCGAACGCGGCGCGCACGCCCTCGAATCCCGGCGCCACGCTTCCGTTGATTGTGATCTCTTCAGTCGTCACCGCGTGAGCCCTTTCGTCGCTGCCGCTGGGGTCGAATCTGCCGTAGCCGCGAAGCTCACGCAAGATGGGAACGGCGACCTCAGCCCGCTCGGCCGCCACGCTGGTCCTGGCTATTTACGGCATTGCGGATGCAACCGCCAGCGGACAGCGGTAAGTCATACTGAGGGAACAGTCGACTCCCAGGGGGCACGGATGAGCGCAGGCGGTTACGGGACCGATCCAGACCAGCCCGGTTCCTACTCTCAGCCGGGCGTACCGCCGCCTCCACCGCCGTATGCCCAGGCCGGTCAGTACGGCCAGCCGGTCAGCCCGCAGTACCGGTACGAGTACGCCGTGCCGATGCGGCGCACGAATGCCCTCGCGGTCGCCGCGCTGTCGTGCGGGATCGGCCAGGTCATCGCTGGCCCGTTCGCAGGCGTCCCGGCGATCATCCTCGGTGCCATGTCGCTCAAGCAGATCCGTGAGTCAGGCGAGGAAGGGCACGCGATGGCGGTGGTCGGGCTCGTGCTCGGCATCGTGGGCGTCGTGCTGTTCGTGCTGGCCATCGTCGGCTTCGCCGTCTTCGCGGACTGGGTGGTCCACTCAGGCACCAGCACCGGCGGGCCCGCAACCGGGACGGGCTGACCTGGCCTAGCGCTTCTTGTCCGGGCCCGGGCCCTGCTCGGTCGACAGTGCAGCGACGAAGGCCTCCTGCGGCACCTCGACCCGGCCGATGACCTTCATCCGCCGCTTGCCTTCCTTCTGCTTCTCCAGCAGCTTGCGCTTGCGGGTGATGTCACCGCCGTAGCACTTGGCCAGCACGTCCTTGCGCAGCGCGCGGATGTTCTCCCGCGCGATGATCTTGCTGCCGATGGCCGCCTGGATCGGCACCTCGAACTGCTGCCGCGGTATCAGCTCCTTCAGCTTGGCCGTCATGCTCAAGCCGTAATCTCGCGACTTGTCGGCGTGCACGATCTGGCTGAACGCGTCGACGGGCAGGCCCTGCAGCAGGATGTCGACCTTGACCAGGTCGGATTCCTGCTCGCCGCCCGGCTCGTAGTCGAGCGAGGCGTAACCGCGGGTCCGCGACTTGAGCTGGTCGAAGAAGTCGAAGATGATCTCGGCCAGCGGCATCGTGTAACGGATCTCGACCCGGTCGGCGGACAGGTACTCCATGCCGAGGAGTACGCCGCGGCGGCTCTGGCACAGTTCCATGATCGCGCCGACGTAATCAGCCGGGGCCAGCACGGTCGCCCGCACGATCGGCTCGTAGACCTGGCCGATCTTGCCCTCGGGGAACTCGCTGGGATTGGTGACGATGCTCTCCTGGCCGGTCTCGAGCACCACCCGGTAGACCACGTTCGGAGCCGTGGAGATCAGCACAAGACCGAATTCCCGCTCCAGCCGCTCCCTGACGATCTCCATGTGCAGCAGGCCGAGGAACCCGCAGCGGAAGCCGAAGCCGAGCGCGGTGGAGGTCTCCGGCTCGTAGACCAGGGAGGCGTCGTTGAGCTGGAGCTTGTCCAGCGCGTCGCGCAGCTCGGGATAGTCGTCGCCGTCGACCGGGTACAGGCCGGAGAACACCATCGGCTTGGGGTTCGCGTACCCGGGCAGCGGCTGGGCGGCCGGGCTGACGGCCGTGGTGAGCGTGTCGCCGACCCGCGCCTGGCGGACGTCCTTCACGCCGGTGATCAGGTAGCCGACCTCCCCCGCCGCGAGACCGTCCGACGGGACCGGCTCAGGCGAGATCACGCCGATCTCCAGCGTCTCGTGCACGGCCTTGGTCGACAGCATCAGCACGCGTTCCCTGCGGGATAGCTTGCCGTCCATCACCCGGACGTAGGTGACCACGCCCCGGTAGGTGTCGTAGACCGAGTCGAAGATCAGCGCCCTGGCTGGTCCGGCCGGGTCACCGGCCGGCGGCGGGACCTGGTCGACTACCTCGTTCAGCAGGTGTTCCACGCCCTCCCCGGTCTTGGCGGAAACCCTGAGGACCTCGGCGGGATCGCAGCCGATGATGTTGGCCAGCTCGGCCGCGTACTTCTCCGGCTGGGCGGCGGGCAGATCGATCTTGTTCAGTACCGGTATCAGGTGCAAGTCGGCGTCGAGCGCGAGGTACAGGTTGGCCAGCGTCTGCGCCTCGATCCCCTGGGCCGCGTCCACCAGCAAGATCGCGCCCTCGCAGGCAGCGAGCGATCTCGACACCTCGTAGGTGAAGTCCACGTGGCCCGGGGTGTCGATGAGGTTCAGCACGTAGTTGGCGCCGTCCTTGCCGCGCCACGGCAGGCGGACCGCCTGCGACTTGATGGTGATGCCGCGCTCGCGCTCGATGTCCATCCTGTCCAGGTACTGCGCCCGCATCTGCCTGGCGTCCACGACGCCGGTGAGCTGGAGCATCCGGTCGGCCAGCGTCGACTTGCCGTGGTCTATATGGGCGATGATGCAGAAGTTGCGGATTATCGCCTGATCGGTCGAGGCCGGGGTCGGCACAGCGGCCACGGCGCGCTGGACCGCGGGTCTCGGTCTCAGCGCGGGCTCGGCGGCCGGCTGGTCGGCTGTTGCTGGCACGCCGTCTATGGTTGCACGGCCGGGCAGTAGTCCAGACCGTGCGCTGCCCGGCTGGCTTCGAGCCGTTATCCGGTTTGAGCCGGGGGCGCGATCTCGGCTATCCTTTCTCCCTGGCTGCCTGCAGCCCTGAGTTTGCACGCCGGGGCGCTACGCCGTGAACCGCTGATCCGGCTCGTGCCGGGCACCAGCAGACCACCTAGACGAGGACCCTAGCGAGGCATTCGCGTGGCAAACATCAAGTCCCAGATCAAGCGCAACAAGCAAAACGAGAAGGCCCGGCTCCGCAACAAGGCGGTCAAGTCCGAGCTGAAGACGTCCGTGCGCAAGTTCCGCGAGGCCGCGGAGAACGGCAACGCCGAGGCTGCCGAGGCAGCGATGCGAGCCGCGTCGGCCAAGCTGGACAAGGCGGCAAGCAAGGGCGTCATCCACAAGAAGCAGGCTGCTAACCGCAAGTCGGCAATCGCCAAGCGCGCCGAGCAGCTCAAGAGCGCCTAGGTTTCGCAGGAT
>JASHTT010000460.1 GCA_030040415.1 Streptosporangiaceae bacterium
GAGGAGCTCGCCGACACCATGCGCCAGGTCGGCAGCGACGACGTCCGGCAGGCTGCGGGCTGACAGATTCCCGGCGCCCGGAGGCGGGATGATGGGCGGATGACGGACCTGGTCTTGCGTAATGCCCGGCTAGCCGGCGCAGGCGAGTTTGCCGACATCAGCATCGACGGGGGCGTGATCTCCGCGATCGGCCCGGCGGCCGATCGCGGCGCAGTTGAACCGACCACTGGCGAGACCGTCGACCTGGCCGGCCGACTGGTCACGCCGCCGCTCGTCGAGCCGCACATCCACCTCGACGCCGTGCTAACCGTCGGCCAGCCGCGGCCGAACGTCTCTGGCTCGCTGTTCGAGGGCATCGCGGTGTGGGCCGACCGGGTGGCCAGCCTGAGCTACGAGGATGTCCAGGCGCGGGTACGGCAGATCCTCCGCTGGCAGCTTGCCTGCGGCGTGCTGCACGTGCGGAGCCATGTCGATGTCTGTGACCCGCAGCTCAGAGCGCTCCGCGCGCTCGTCGACCTGCGCGAGGAGGTCCGCGGCCTGATCGACTTGCAGCTCGTGGCGTTCCCGCAGCAGGGCATCCTCGCCTTCGACGGCGGTCAGCACCTTATGCGCAAGGCCGTCGAGCTGGGCGCCGACGTCGTCGGCGGCATCCCGCACTACGAGCTGACCCGCGAGGACGGCGTCGAGTCTGTGCGGTTCGCGATGGCGCTGGCCGATGAGCACGGCCTGATGGTGGACATCCACTGCGACGAGACCGACGATGACCACTCCCGGTTCGTCGAGGTGATGGCGGCCGAGACCATCAGGCGCGGCATGTCCGGCCGGGTTACCGCGAGCCACACCACGGCCATGCACTCTTACAACAGCGCCTACGCCTACCGGCTGATCAGCAACATCGCCAGGGCCGGGCTGCACATGGTCACCAACCCGCTGGATAACGCCGTGCTGCAGGGCCGCTTCGACACCGGCCCGATCCGGCGCGGTCACACCAGGGTCAAGCAGCTGCTGGCGGCCGGCGTCAACGTGTGCATCGGGCACGACTCGGTGATGGACCCGTGGTACCCGCTCGGTTACGGCGACCCGCTGCAGGCCGCATTCGTGCTCGTGCACCTGGGGCAGATGTCCGGCGACAGCGAACTCGGACAGCTCATCGAGATGATCACCAGCCGCCCCGCCGCGGCGCTCGGCCTCGCGGACTACGGGCTGCGGCCTGGCGGACCCGCGGACCTTGTCGTGTTCGACGCGCCGTCAGCCGCCGATGCCCTCCGGTTGGTCGCACCGCGCACCCTGGTGCTGCGGGCCGGCCGGGCCGTCGCCAGGGCTGAGCCAGCCCGGCACACGGTGCGCTGGCTCGGCGCGGACGAACCTGTCACGTTCCTGCGTAGCTAACGGGGCGACCCGCGTGATCCGCGCAGTCGCCCCGTTAGTCGCGTTCCGCTATGAAACCTGAGCCGGCGCCGCCTCCTCGCCTGGGACGACAAGCCGTTCAGACACCTTGCCCTCCCCCTGCAGCTTGAAGAACAGCGCATACAGCAGGGCGGCCAGCACAAAGCCGACCTCGAACGTCAGGTCACCGAAAGCCGGGTGGTGGGAAGGCACCACGCCGACGTAGTCCGTCTGATTCGCGAACAGCCAGATCGACACGCCCACCGCGATGGCCATCGCCGCGAACCCAGCCCACGGCCGGTGCTTGCGGTCGAACAGCAGGCCGTCGACCCGCTTGCCGCGGCGCAGGAACTGGTCGGTGAAGTACACGCCGAGCCATGGCCCGATCCAGTACGCGATGACCAGCAGGAAGTTGTTGTACTTGGTGCCGGCGTCGGACAGGCCGGACAGCGCCACGAAGAAGCCGGCGACGCCGAACACGATGGCGACGATCGCCCGGCGCAGCGTCAGCGGCAGCTTGACGCCGAGGGCGAGGAACGACATCGAGCCGGAGTAGACGTTCAGCGCGTTCGCGCAGATCGCGCCGAGCGCGATAGCCAGCAGCGTGATGTCCGCGATCGCGGTCGGCATGTGGCTGACGAACCCGGCTGTCGGGTTGTTCGCGTACTTGCCGATGCTGGTGATCGTCGCGGCGGCCGCCCCGACGACCTCGAGCGCCAGGCAGGAGACGAACACACCGAGGCCAGCCCACATCCCGGCGGCCTTGCGGTTGGTGTCCTTGGGCAGGTAGCGCGTGTAATCGGCGGCGTAGGGGTTCCAGCCGGCCGCGTACCCGAAGGCCGCGCCGAAGGTGACAAGGAAGCCGCCGATGGTGCCGCCAGAGAAGCCGCCGCCGGGCGCGCTGAAGTGCGACTTGCTCAGGATGACGGCGGAGGCGATCACGAAGATCACCACCAGTACCGGGAACGCCCAACGCTCGAAGGCGTGCACCAGGTTGTGACCGAAGAACGCGACGGCCAGCTGGACCACAACGATGATCAGCAGGCAGATCTTGGAGTTCCAGCCGAGCAGCGCGTTCAGCGCGAATGCGCCGCTGACGCTGTTGACGGCGAACCAGCCCACGCCGGCGACCAGCGCATTGATGCCGGCCGGCAGGATGTTGCCCAGCCAGCCGAAGCCGAGACGGGACAGCACCATCTGCGGCACGCCATACCGCGGCCCGCGAGCTGCCAGCAGGCCCATGGACACCGAGCCGAGCGCGGTGCCGAGCAGGATCGCCAGCGCCGCCATCCAGAACGACAGGCCGAAGAACCACACGCCGATGATGCCGACGAAGATGGTGGCGAACTCCATGTTCGGCGAGACCCAGGTCCAGAGCTGCTGCAACGGCCTGCCGTGCCGTTCGCTGAGCGGGATGTACTCCGCTCCGCCCGGCTCGATCGTGACGACCTTGGCGCCGTAGGTGCCCTCGCGGACATCAGCCTCGACCGAGCCTCTGTCCAGGGTGTCGATGGTGTCGGTCATCGATTGCCTTTCGGGATGATTTTGGACGATCTGAGCGCGTTGCTGATTCGCCCTGGCCGGCACTCAGCACCAAGCTTGGCTGCGTTCGTTTCGACGGTGCATCGAACCAGCCGTGGCGCCGCGGTTGACTGCGGGTGAACGCTCGTCACCCGCCACCGTGAACGTGATATGTGGCGGAACTCATTCCCGGGTGGCACCTGCAGCCAGCCAACCCCTATTCGTCATCTCGACGATAACTGGACGCGAGACTATTCGTCAAGTAGACGATAAGGGGCGATCACCGCATGGCTGACGTTTCCGCCTGCCCGGGCTGGCACGACACACACCGGCGGCGGGCCGGCAGGCCTGGGCGTGCGCGAGGCCGGGCATGCGCGAGGCCGGGCATGCGCGAGGCCGGGTGGGCGCGAGGCCGGGTGGGTTGGGGCGTGCGGGTAGGCCGGGGTAAGCGTGGCAGCTACCATCGTGCTGACGCCCCGGGAGGAACCATGACCGCCGGGAAGGTG
>JASHTT010000461.1 GCA_030040415.1 Streptosporangiaceae bacterium
ACGAGCGCCGCGAGGAACTCGAGGTAATCGGGCATCACCCCGGTCAGCGTCTCGAACACGCTGAAGGCCAGCGCGGTGACCAGCAACAGCCGCAACGTCGGGCGGCTGCGCCGTGCCGCGACCAGCGCACCACCGAGTGCGCCGAGTGCGAACATCGCGGATGCGAGGCCGAACGCGCTGGCGCCGGTATGGAACACCGTGCGGGACATCAGCGCCGTGGTCACCTGGAAGTTCATGCCGAAGGTCGAGACGAAGAACAGCAAGATCATCGGCATCCACAGGCCTGGCCTGTCCCGTACGTAGGACAGTGCCTCCTTGAGCTGGCCGCGAACCCGCGATACCTTCGCCGCCACGTGCAGTTCCTCGGGCCGCATGAGCTTGAGGCCGATCAGCACCGCACCGTAGGACGCGGCGTTGAGCATGAAAGCGGCGGGCGTGCCGACCGCGCCGATCACCAAGCCGGCGACCGCGGGCCCGGCGATCCTGGCGAGGTTGAACACGGCGCTGTTCAGCGCGATCGCGTTGGCCATGCCGTCCTTGCCGACCATCTCGACGGCAAAGGCCTGGCGGGTGGGGTTGTCAACAACGGTGACCATGCCTAGCGCGAAGGCGAGCAGGTACACGTGCCAGATACGGACGGTCCCGGTCATCGCGAGCACGCCGAGGATGAGCGCCAGACCGCCCATCAGCGTCTGAGTCACCATCAGGATGGTCCGCTTGGGGTAGCGGTCGGCGATCACGCCGCCCCAGAGGCTGAACAACAGGAGCGGCAGGAACTGCAGGCCCGTGGTGATACCGAGCGCCGTGCCGCTGTTGTGCGTGAGTTCGAGTACGAGCCAGTCCTGCGCGACTCGCTGCATCCAGCTGCCGGTGTTGGACACGACCTGGCCCGCGGCGAACAAACGGTAGTTGCGGGTGCGCAACGACCCGAAAGTCCGGCCGGGCCGCTTCGTCGTGCTTACGACTGGCTGAGCTTCTCCAGAATCGGTGCCGCCGTGCGCAGCGCCGCCATCTCCGCCGGGCTGAGATCCTCCAGCCGCTTGGCGAGCCAGGCCTCCCTCAGGACGCGTGACTGCTCGACGACGGCCCGGCCACGCTCGGTAGCGGTGAGCACGACCTGTCGCCCGTCCGTCGGGTGCGGTGCCCGCATGACCAGACCGCGTTCTTCCAGGACCGCGATCACCCGAGTCATCGACGGCGGCTGCACCTTCTCGTGGTCCGCGAGCTCGCCGGGCGTCATCGCCGAATGCCTTTCCAGCGCTGCCAGCGCGGCCAGCTGGGTGTCGGACAGATCGGGCTCCAGGCCCTTGTTTCGCTCGGCGCGCAACCGACGCGCCAGCCTGCTGATCGATATCCGGAGGGCGGTGGCCAGGCCCGCGTCCGACGAGGTCTGCTGTTTGGTCATCACTTTCATTACCTTGACTCATTACCTTTGCTAACTACCCGTGCACTAGCGCTATTCCGCCGCATAGTTAGCGCCGCCAGACGGTAAGCGAATAGTGCCACGTCGCGGACCGGCCCCGCACCCGCTCTCGGCCTCTCGTCCTCTCCCGAGCGGTGCTCGGCTAGCCTGGCCGGGTGAGCCGTACGCAGCGACCGGCGCCGCCGCCACTTGAGGGCAGCGACCTGGTGATCACCGCGTCCATAACCGCGGCCTGGGCGGTGGCGCTCGTGGTACTGCTCGTCGTTCGCGACCATATGCCGGCCGCCGACCGCTGGTGGGTCTGGGTCGCGGCGTTCGGCTGCTTCATGGGGCTGTTCGGTCTCGTGTACGTGCCGCATCTCAAGCGATCGCGGGAGCGGGCAGCCCATCGCCGGCTCGCCGCCGGCCGGCAGAGCGCGGCCGGCACTGGCGAACCCACGTCGGACCGGCCGGGGCCGGTCAGATAGCTTTCCTGGCCCATCACGACTGGGCGTAAACGCCGCGGCCACTAACGGGCCGGCTCTTTGCGCCACTTGCCGAGCGTTCGCGGCCAGACGTGTTGCCTGCTCGCAGAAGATGCGCGACAGGTCTTCCACTGGCTCCAGAAATGTCAGACCCAACTCATAGAATCGATAACAGATTCGAAGACTTAGTTGGTGGCAGCGGGAGGTGAGCGGCGATGAGCATGACCGGCGAGTGGGCGGTTCCCGGTGTCACGACCTACGGCTCGGCCGCGGATGGTACTGCCGCCGACGGCCTTGCTCCCGATGGTCCTGCTACTGACCGTCTTGGCGCTCTCGCCGGTGGCTCCCGGCCGTGCGACACCGCCCAAAACGACACCGCCCAAAACGACACCGCCGAACGCGACGCCGCTCCGCGCGACAGCGCCGGTCGCGACGACGTTCCGCGCGACAGCGTTCCGGGCGAGGCCGCCGCGCCCGCACCACCAGCGGCGGCCGGCCCAGCGAGCGTGCCGGTTTTGCCCGCTGGCGTGCGTGCTCCTGGGAACGCCGCCGAGGCGCTGGGGATGCTGCAGGCGAGCCTGTCGTTCCTGGCGTGCGTGGATGCGGCCGGGCTGACGGTGGCCGAGCAGGCCGGGGCGCTGCGCGCGCTGGGCCGGGCGGAGTCGATGCACCTGGCCGCGACCACCACAGTGCTGGCCGCGTTCGACACCGCGGGCGGGTATGAGCTGGACGGGCAGGGCACCGCCCGCTCCTGGCTGCGCTGGCAAACCCAGATCACCAGCGCCGCGGCCGGCTGGACCGCCGCCTGGACCCGGCGCCTGGCGGCGCACCCTCGCGTCGCGGCGGCATTAGCCGCCGGGCAGGTGTCCCCGTCCTACGCCCGGCAGATCTGCGCGATGACCGACAAGCTCCCCGAAGACTCGCGGGATCAGGCAGACGAGATCTTGCTGGGCGCGGCGGCCGGCGGCGCCGGGCTCGCCGATCTGGCCGCCCTGGTGGAGGAGATGCTGCGCCTGGCCGCCCGGCCCGACACCGACGAGGGTGACGACACGTTCGGGCAGCGGCGGCTGCGGCTGGCCCGGCACTACGAAGGCGTCGGCAAACTCGACGCCGACCTGACCCCGGCCGCCGCCCAGGCCCTGCAGGCCGTGCTGGACGCGCTGGGGAAGAAAACCGGGCCCGAAGACGAGCGGACCGC
>JASHTT010000462.1 GCA_030040415.1 Streptosporangiaceae bacterium
TGTACGACAGGATCGTCGACGTGCCGCGGCTGCTCTGCTTCTACGCGGAGGGGACCGAGCTGCCCGATCCGCTGCTGACGCAGGCGCGGCAAGCCCTGGACGAGCACTACGCCGGCGAGCTCGGCGAGCAATTTGTCACCGCGGGACTGTGCCTGTACCGGGACGGCAGGGACAGCGTCGCCTGGCACGGCGACACCATCGGCCGGGGCAGCAAGCAGGACACGATGGTGGCCATTCTCTCGCTCGGCACGCCGCGCCCGTTGCTGCTGCGGCCCCTGGGTGGCGGACAGCCGGCCTTGCGCTACGACGTCGGGCACGGCGACCTGCTGGTGATGGGCGGCAGCTGCCAGCGCACCTGGCAGCACGCGGTGCCGAAGACGGCTAAGCCCACCGGCCCGCGGATCAGCGTCCAGTTCCGGCCGCACGGCGTTCGGTAAGCGCGAACTGTCGCATTGGCGGCGGTTGGCCGCGGCCGGCCAGGGAAACTGAATAATGTGAACGCTGACGAACGGTGGCCTTACCCCTCGCAGGTCGGTGACGACGCCAGCATGCTGTCGCCGTTTCCGCCGATCGCGGACTACGGTTTCCTGTCCGACTGCGAGGTGACAGCGCTCGTCGCGCCGGGCAGCGCGATCGAGTGGATGTGCCTGCCGCGGCTGGACTGCCCGAGCGTATTCGGCGCGCTGCTGGACCGCGACGCGGGACGCTTCCTGTTCGGCCCGGAGGACATGACGGTGCCGGCCGACCGCCGCTACCTGCCGGGAACCCTCGTGGTCGAGACGAGCTGGGACTGCGGTGAGGGCTGGATCATCGTGCGCGACTGCCTGCTGATGGGCCCGTGGCGTCATCGGCACCCGGAAACCAGCTCGCACACCAGGCCGCCGACCGATTACGACGCCGAGCACATCCTGCTGCGCACCGTGCGGTGCGTCAACGGCCAGGTCCAGCTCCTCATCGACTGCGAGCCGGTGTTCAACTACGGCGCCGAGCGGGGCCGGTGGACCCGGACGGACCGCGACGAGTACTACCAGGCGGAGATCAAGGCGCCGGACGGCGACCTCAAGCTGACCCTGACCTCGGACATCAGGCTCGGCCTCGAGGGTCCGAGCGCTCGCGCCCGGACCCTGCTGCATGAAGGCGACCTGAGGTACGCCGCGTTGTCCTGGGGCAGCGTCCCGCCGCCGTACGGCTACGAAGAGGCCTACCAGCGCCAGGTCTGGACGGCGCATCACTGGCAGCACTGGGTGGCGCGCGGTAACTTCCCCGACCACCGGTGGCGCGGCCACCTGACCCGCAGTGCGCTCACGCTCAAGGGCCTGACGTTCGCCCCGACCGGGGCGATCGCGGCCGCGGCGACCACGTCGCTGCCCGAGACGCCAGGCGGCGAGCGGAACTGGGATTACCGGTACAGCTGGATCAGGGACGCGACGTTCGCACTGTGGGGCCTGTTCGTGCTCGGCTACGAGTGGGAGGCGAACGACTACTTCGCCTTCCTGACCGAGGTCATCGAGCGCGACCGCGGCAGCATGCAGATCGTCTACGGCATCGACGGCAGGTGCGACCTGGCCGAGCAGGAACTCAAGAACCTGCACGGCTACCAGGGCGCGCAGCCGGTGCGCATCGGCAACAACGCCTACGCCCAGCAGCAGAACGACGTGTGGGGCGCGGTGCTCGAGTCGCTGTACCTGCACACGAGGTCGCGCGACAGGCTGGACGACCGTGTCTGGCAGATGGCACGCCACCAGGTCGAGCACGCGCTGGAGCGATGGCGGGAGCCGGACCGTGGCATCTGGGAGGTGCGCGGCGAGCCGAAGCACTTCACCTCGTCGAAGATGATGTGCTGGGTAGCCGCCGACCGGGGCGCGCGGCTCGCGAGAATTCGCGATGAGCCGGACCTGGCGCGCAGATGGCAGCAGGCAGCGGACGAGATACACGCCGACATCTGCGCGAACGCCCTCGACGAGCGCGGCGTGTTCTGCCAGCACTATGAGACGACGGCGCTTGACGCTTCGCTGCTGCTCATGCCCATCGTGCAGTTCCTGCCGCCGGACGACAAGCGGATCCGTGCGACGGTGCTGGCCATCGCCGACGAGCTGACCAGGGATGGCCTGGTACTGCGGTACAAGGTGGACGACACCGACGACGGCCTGAAGGGCGAGGAAGGCACGTTCACCATCTGCTCGTTCTGGCTGGTGTCAGCGCTCGCCAGCATCGGCGAGCACCGGCGGGCCCGGGACCTGTGCGAGCGGGTGCTGTCGCACGCCAGCCCGCTGCTGCTGTACGCCGAGGAGATCGACGCCAGGTCGGGCAGGCACCTGGGCAACTTCCCGCAGGCGTTCACTCACCTGGCGCTGATCAACGCGGTCATGCACGTGATCGAGCACGAGCAGCGGGTGGCGCGGCTCGCGCTCGAGGGCAGTCCGGGGAGCCCGGGGGTGCACTGACAGGGCGCCGGGCCGCTCGGCGGCCCGGGCCGGTCAGCCTGGTTTTGCTATCGGCGCGGTGGTGGCGCGCGTGGCGGCGATCAGGTCGGCCGGAGCCAGCTCGATTTGCATGCCGCGCTGACCCGCGCTGCAGAAGACTGCCGGATGGCGGAGCGCGCTGTCATCGACCACGACGGGCAGTTGCTTACGCAACGCCACCGGGGAGATGCCGCCCGTTACGTAGCCTGAAGACCTTTCGGCCTCGGCCGGATCTGCCATGACGGCCTTCTTGCCGCCAACCGCCGCGGCCAGCGCCTTGAGATCCAGGCTCCCGGCGACCGGCACCACCGCGACGATCAGCCTGCCGTCGACGTCGGCGACGAGCGTCTTGAACAACCGGTCCGGCGGCACGCGCAACGCGTCGCTGGCCTCGCGGCCGTAAGAGCTGCTCCGCGGGTCGTGGTCGTAGCGGTGAATCGTGTGCGCCACACCGAGCCTGCCAAGCAACTCGGTCGCGCGCGTTCCGCCACGGCCCGCCATCCAGCGGAGCCTACCCGAACCGGTCAGACTAGAGCCGTGGCCGGCTGGGTGCTGCACTTCGACCTCGACCAGTTCATCGCGGCCGTCGAGGTGCTGCGCAGACCGGAGTTGCGCGGCCTGCCGGTCGTCGTCGGCGGTGACGGCGACCCGGCCAAGCGCGGCGTGGTCGCGACCGCCTCATACGAGGCCCGTGCGTTCGGCGTGCACTCCGGGATACCGCTGCGGACCGCCGCGCGCCGCTGCCCGCAGGCTGTTTTCCTGCCGGTCGACCGCGCGGCCTACGAGGCGGCCTCGGAGCGGGTGATGGCGGTGCTGCGTGGCCTGCCCGCGGTGACCGAGGTGGTTGGCTGGGACGAGGCGTTCCTGGCCGTGCAGACCGACGACCCCGAGGCGTTCGCCCGCGACGTGCAGCGGCGGGTGGTGGCCGCGACACGGCTCGAGTCATCGGTCGGCATCGGCGAGAACAAGCTGCAGGCCAAGCTCGCCACCGGCTTCGCCAAGCCAGCCGGCGTCTTCCGGCTGACGCACGCCAGCTGGTTCGAAGTGCTCGGCGCGGAGCCGGTTGGCGTGCTGTGGGGAGTCGGCGCCAAGACCTCAGCCAAGCTGGCCGAACTCGGCATCGCTACGGTCGCCGAGCTGGCGGGCGCCGACATCGCCACGGTCGCCGCGCGGTTCGGCCCGACGATCGGCCCCTGGCTGGTGCAGACCGCACGCGGGCTCGATCCGTCGAAGGTGACCGCCGAGCCGTACGTGCCCCGGTCACGCGGCCGGGAGGTCACCTACCAGCAGGACATCGAGGACTGGGCCACGGTGCGCGAGGAGGTCACGACGCTGGCGGCCAGGGTCGCCGAAGACGTCGCCGCGGAGGGCCGCCCGGCTGTGCGGGTGGTGGTCAAGGTGCGCTACAAGCCGTTCTTCACCTTCACCCGGGGCGTTGCGCTGCCGGCTCCGGCCAGCGACCTGGCGGCGATCGCCGAAGCCGCGCAGGCAGCGCTTGAGCTGTTCACCGACAGGCGGCCGGTGCGGTTGCTCGGCGTGCGCGCGGAGTTCGCCGCCGAGGCCGCGCCCGGCGAGCCCGGCAGGTCAGATCCCGACCCCGGGGACTTGTCCTGACTGGCTGTCCATTACTTTCGTGAGCCAGCCTGCCGTGGCTTGCCGTCCCGCCAGCGCGAGGAGACACATTGGTAGTTCCGCTGGCTGCGCGCTACGTCGCCGGCGTCGTCGGCCTGCTGATGGTGACCGCGGCGGCGAGCAGCGTCATCGGCACGCTGATCGTGCCGCGATCCGTCGCCAACCGGCTCACCCGCCAGGTCGAGCACGTGGTCAACGGCATATTCATCCTGGTCACGGCGCCGATCAAGGACTTCAGGCACCGCGACCGGGTGCTCGCCGCGCACGCGGCGACGTTGCTGCTGTTTCAGCTGGCCGCCTGGCTCGGCATGTTCTTCATCGGCTTCTCGCTGATGTTCTGGCCAC